>DATCCI010000090.1:0-2194 GCA_036511415.1 Acidimicrobiia bacterium | reverse complement strand
GCCCGGCGTATCGGCGACGACGACGACAGCGACCCGTTGGGGCTGTTCGAACGCAGGGCCCCGATCGAGCTCGCCGACCTCGCGAGCGAGCTCGCGGCGACGCGTGGCCGTTTGGCCGAAGCCCGGGAACGTCAGCGGGCGCTCGAAGGATCGCGCCGGGAGCTCGTTGCGTGGGTGTCGCACGATCTGCGGACGCCACTGGCAGGCATGCGCGCGATCGTCGAAGCCCTGGAGGACGGCATCGTCGACGATCCCGCGACCGTCGAGCGGTACCTGCGGACGTTGCGC
The DNA here is from genome assembly GCA_036511415.1 of Acidimicrobiia bacterium. Lineage (GTDB taxonomy): Bacteria > Actinomycetota > Acidimicrobiia > IMCC26256 > PALSA-610 > PALSA-610. Next base: position 1,906 of record DATCCI010000090.1, on the reverse strand, counting down.
GAGGAAGTCGACCATCTTGCCGGTTTGGTCGACGACCTGTTCGAGTTGAGCCGGACTCAGGCCGGTGCGCTCAACCTCAATTTCGAGCGGGTGCTCCTCGGCGATCTGGTGTCGGATGTGCTCGCAGGCTCCGCGCCCGTGGCCGCGGCCAAGGGCGTGCATCTGGAGGGCCGGCTCGTCGGTCCCCCGACCGAGCTGGAAGTGTCCTCGCCCGAGGTGCTCCGCGCGTTGCGAAACCTGTTGGAAAACGCGCTGCGGCACACGCCGACCGACGGATCGGTCGTCGTCGAAGCGGGTATCGACGAAGCGATGCCGGACTTCGTCTACGTGATCGTGCGAGACACCGGCGGCGGCGTCGCGCCCGACGATCTTCCCCGCATCTTCGACGTCGCGTTCCAGGGTGACCGCGCCCGCACGCCGGGCGCGGGCGCCGGTCTCGGTCTGGCAATCGCCAAGGGTTTCGTCGACGCGCACCGGGGCGAGTTGAGTGTCGAGAATGACCAGGGCGGGGCAATCTTCACGATGCGGCTCCCACGGGTGAGGGCCTGATGCGTGTCCTCGTCACCGGAGGTGCCGGCTTCATCGGGTCCCATGTCGTCGACGCTCTGGTCGACGACGGTCACGAGGTGCGTGTGCTTGATGCGCTGCTACCGGCCGCGCACAGATCCGCACCCGAATGGTGCAACGACGGCGCGGGGTACGTCTGGGGTGACGTCACCGATACCGACACGATCGAGCGCGCCGTGCGCGGTATCGACGCCGTGTCGCACCAGGCGGCGATGGTCGGTCTCGGGATCGACTTCGACGATGTCACCGACTACGTCCATCACAACGATTTCGGCACCGCGACTCTGCTACGTGCGCTTCATCGAGTGCGGTTTCGCGGTCGGCTGACGCTTGCGAGCAGCATGGTCGTCTACGGGGAGGGCCGCTACCGGTGTTCCGCGCACGGCGAAGTTGGGGCGCCACCTCGGTCGACGGAAGCACTCGCTTCGGGAAACTACGAGCCCGTATGCCCGAAATGCAGTTCGCCGCTCGTGGCTCAGCCGGTCCCCGAAACTGCACCGGTTGATCCACGCAACGTGTACGCCGCGACGAAACTCCAACAGGAGTACCTGTGTCGCACGTATGCCCGAGAGCACGAAGGTGTGAGTGTCACCGCGTTGCGATATCACAACGTGTACGGGCCGCGGATGCCACGAGACACGCCCTACGCCGGGGTGGCGAGCATCTTCCGAAGTGCGATCGAGACCGGCCAGTCACCCAAGGTGTTCGAGGACGGTGGTCAACGCCGCGACTTCGTGCACGTGCGCGACGTGGCGCGAGCGAATCTCTGTGCGTTGACCGTCGACGAATCGTTCGATGGTCCGGTCAATGTTGCCAGCGGAGACCCGCGCACGGTGCTCGACATGGCGAACGCGATCGCCGACGCGCTCGCGGAGGCCGCGCTGCGACCAGACGTGGTCGGCGGCTACCGACTCGGCGACGTCCGACATGTGTTCGCGTCTCCTCGACTCGCTGAAGAACGACTTGGGTTCCGCGCAGGCATCGGGTTCGAGGATGGGATGCGCGAGTTCGCGCGTGCGCCTCTGCGCGCCGCGACATCCAGTTGACCGGCACGCGTCGCAATTGTTTCGAAAAACGTAATGAGCGCGAGGCGCCATCGGGAGGGCCGGATCGTTAGCGTCAAGCAATGCAGACGGACACTGCGTGTCTGACCACCGCTTCATCGGCGCGCACACTGCTGCTCGACCTCGGACGTTGGGGCGGACCGGCAACCGACAGCGAGTGCGCGATCCTCGGGGAGGTCGAGGGCCCGGTGCTCGACGTCGGCTGCGGGCCGGGCCGATTGGTCGAAGCCTTGCGCCTCCAACACGTCGACGTCCTGGGTATCGACGCCGCGCCT
>DATCCI010000089.1:0-7732 GCA_036511415.1 Acidimicrobiia bacterium | reverse complement strand
CGCCGATCCGGCTCCCGGGAACCGGATCCGTCCGGCCGACGTCTGAAGGTCGACCGCCATGGAGGCGCCGTGTACCGAATCCGTCGAGTCCGAATCTCCCTCGTGTGGCTCGCGTCGGTCGCGTTGGTCGCGGGCGGGTGCGGGTCAGCCGGTCGGTCCGGCGGTCCTTCGCCGGTGACCACGCCTCCGACCGTGAAGCTCGCCTTGGCGTCCGCCTCGCCGGCCGCGCTGCCGTCGGCTGACGGCGCGGCAACGGCGATCTTCCCGGTGCGTCCGACCACGTACGTCCTCGACGCGGCTCTGCCGGGCCTGGGCTCGCACGCGGTCGTGCGGCGGATGACCGCACACGCGGTGAGCGAGAGCGACGTGCAACGGTTCGCGCGAGCGCTCGGTCTCACGACCGCGCCGGTGCGTTCCGCCGCGGGATGGGAAGTGCAGGACTCCTCCGGGAACCTGATGTTCGCCCTTACCGACGGCGGCGTGGTGGTGTCGTACTCGTTCGGCTCACCCGGCGCGGTCGGCGGCAGCTCCTCGGGGTCCGTCGGCGCGTCGGGTTCGGGCGCGGCACCCCCGGGCGGCGCGGTGACGAACGGCCCCATGACGAAGGCCGCGCCTCCGTTGCCCCCGCCGGCTCCGACCACGCCCACGAAGCCCACCATCGCCTCGCCGCCCGCGCTCCCGGTTGACGTCCCGAGCCCGGCCGCTGCTCGCGACCTCGCGCGTGGGTTGCTCGACCACCTCGGTGTGCTCGCCGGGCAGAGCTGGTCGACCGAGGTGAATGACAGCGGCGGAGTCGCCGTCTCGTGTGCGGTCGCGGTGCAGTGCCCCACCGTCGCGCCCGTGGTATCTGCCCGGACGGTCACGTTCTCGCTGATGCTCGACGGAATGCGTGTCGCCGACGTCGCCTGGTCGGTCACGATCGGCGAGCATCATCGCATCGAGTCGCTCGACGGCGCATGGGCCTTCCCTACATCGATCGGCACCTACGCGCTGCGTTCGACTGCAGCCGTGTTCGCCGACCTGCAGAACGGCAAGGCCCACTACACGGGCGCGCAACCGATGACGGCCATTGCGGGCGCACGCGCCGCCGGGGTACCCGCGATCGCGACCCCGTCGACGCCCGCACGCGTGATCGACCACATCACCGGCGTCTCGTCGGGGATCGCTCGCTGGAACGCGTACGACCACGGCCGTATGGTCGTCGATCTCGTTCCGACGTATCGGTTCCACGTCCGCATCGGCGCGGACACGCCGTACGACATCGAGGTGCTCGCGCTCGACCCGGGCGCGGTCACGTTCACGAGCCCGGTTCCGACGCCCGAGCCGCTTCCGGCACAGGCGACTCCCTCGGGAGCCGTGGTACCGGCTACCGCGGTGTCGCCGCGGTCTCCCTGACGTCGTCAGTTGAAGAGCTCGCCCCGGAGGGCAATCGACTCGAAGCCGTCGGGTCCCACGGGGAGGTCACCGGTGATCGTGACTCGCTCGACTCGGCGATCGAAGTCGCTGGACGCGAGGTCGACCGGTCCGAGATGCGCGGTCGCTCGGTTGTCCCAGAACGCGAGGCTGTCGGTCTCCCAACGGAATCGGACCGTGAATTCGGGGCGAGCAATCTGATCGAACAGTAGGTCGAGGACCTTGCGGTTCTCCCGGTCGGTGAGGCCGACGATGTAGCGCGTGAACGTCGGATTGACGAACAAGGCGCGCTCCCCCGTCACCGGATGAACGCGCACCACGGGATGCACCGCGACCGGCGGCGGCTGATCGGGGTCGTAACCCTCCCGGGTCTGCCCGGTGAAGCCGTGCCAACGGTGGACGGCTTGAAGATGGTCGATCAGATCGCGAATGGGCTCCGAAAGGTCTTCGTAGGCTGCGACGAGGTTCGTCCAAAGGGTGTCGCCCCCGTAGGGCGGGACCACCGCGCCGCGCAGGATCGAAGCGAGCGCGGGGTTGACGACGAAGGTGATGTCGGTGTGCCAGCCCGTAGCGGTGAGACGCGGCGGTGCGAATCTCGGACGGACTTCGCCGTGCCCGAACAGGGCCTTCTCTTCTCGCGAATCGACGACGTAGATCTCGGGCTTCTCGGCGAGACCGGGTTCGATCGGGTGCGCAGGAGTGATGTCACCGAAATTGCGCGCGAACTCGATCTGCTGGTCGTACGAGACGGGCTGGTCGCGAAAGAACAGGACCTTCCACTTCACCAGGGCGGCGGCGATTTCGGAGACCGTCTCCGCGGCCAGAGGCTCGCGCAGGTCGACTCCGACGATCTCGGCACCGATGATGCTGGTCACGGGCCGGACCTGAAGGCGCTGATTCGTCGCACGGCTCGTCATCGTGAGTAAGCCTTTCCGGCCGCGGCCCCGCGCGAATCTCGACCATAGCCCGGCAATTCGCGCACACCGCCACCATGGGGCACGATGGGCGCGTGCGGGCTCGAACCACCGACTCCGACGGCGTCTGGGCGCCGGGACGGAGAGCGCTGACGCTCGGGCTCGTGTTCACGATCACGCTCGTCGGTTTCGAGGGACTCGCAATTGCGACGATCCTCAAGGTCATCGACGACGATCTCCGCGACATCGGCCTCCTCGGATGGGTGTTCAGCGCGTTCTTCCTCGGGAGCCTCTTCGGGGTCGTCGCCGCGGGGCGCGACGCCGACCGCAGCGGGCCGGCGCGACCCTTCATCGCGGGACTCTCGCTCTTCGCGCTCGGCCTCGTCGCGGGCGGACTCGCGCCGACCATGGGGGTGCTCGTGGCCGCGCGGACCGTTCAGGGCGTCGGCGCCGGGGCGATACCGGCGGTCGCGTACGCCGCAATCGGGCGCGCGTACCCGCCAACGTTGCAGCCGCGCATGTTCGCGGTGCTGTCGAGCGCGTGGGTGCTGCCCGGCCTGATCGGACCGGCGATCAGCGGCACGGTGGCGGAGGCCTTTGGCTGGCGGTGGGTGTTCCTCGGCTTGTTGCCGCTCGTAGCGCTCGCGGCCGTGATGACGACACGGGCGCTTATCGCGCTGGGCGCACCGGACGGTGAGGAGCCGATCGATCGTCGAATCGATGCGTTGACCCTGGTCGCGGGCGCGGGACTCGTTCTCGCGGGCGCGTCCTCGCACTCAGCCGTCGTCACACCGATTCTCGCCGTCGCGGGGACAGTCGTCGGTGCCCGTGCGTTCTTGCGGCTCGTGCCGCCGGGCACGGTCCGCTTGGCTCCAGGGCTACCCGCCGCGGTCGCGCTGCGCGGCCTCGCAACATTCGCGTTCTTCGGCACCGACGCGTACGTATCGTTCACGGTCACATCGGTACGTCACGCGAGCATCGCGCTCGGCGGTGCTGCGCTCACCGTCGCGACCCTCACATGGACTGCAGGCGCGTGGGTCCAGGAGCGCCGCGCACTCCGGATCGGACCGCAGACGTTCGTGCGCGTCGGCCTGCTCGTGATCGCAGTCGGGATCGGCCTCATGATCGTCGTCGCGCGGTTCGCGGTACCGCCGGCTACGGCCGTCCTCGCGTGGGGCGTCGCCGGGCTCGGCATGGGACTCTCGTACGCACCGCTTTCACTGGTCGTGCTCGCCGAGGCCCCCGCCGGCGCCGAGGGAACGGCCACCGCCGCGCTGCAACTGTGCGACACGCTGGGCGTCGCGCTCGGTACCGGCGTGTCGGGCGCGATCGTCGCGGCCGGTGCATCGCTCGCCTGGACCCGTGCGACCGCGCTCACCATCGCGTTCGCGCTGTGCGGTGCCCTTGCGATCGTCACCGCGTTCGCGGCTAGGCGGCTTCCGTCACGAGTTCGGGTGTCGTAGTGCCGACCGGCCGGACGTCGCCGCATCCGCGCGTCTGCGAAGATCTCGATCCGACCCGCGTTCCGTGCGATACTCGGCGTGAGCGGAGAACTATCGGGGGGATGGCATATGGATGCTTCACTCGGTCGCCGCCTGTTCGCGGAATTCCTCGGCACTGCGCTCCTCGTCATCTTCGCGGTCGGGACCGCGACGTTGTCGTTCGGCTTCAAGTTCGCGGGCCCGAGCATCTCGGCGGGCGTCGTCACGACGGCGCTCGCGTTCGGTCTCGTGCTGCTGGCGCTCGCCTACACGCTCGGGCCCATCTCCGGCTGCCACGTCAACCCCGCTGTCACCATGGGATTCCTGGTCGCGCGGCGTATTTCGATCGGTGACGCCGTCGGCTACTGGATCGCCCAGTTCGTCGGGGGATTCGCGGGAGCCGTCGCGCTCTGGGGCATCTTCGAGGGCGCGAGCAGCTACACGAAATCGGTCGGGCTCGGAACCGACGGGTACGATGCGCACTCACTGATCGGGCTCAACGTCGGCGGCGCGTTCGCGGCCGAGGTCGTGCTGACGTTCTTGTTCGTACTCGTCGTGCTGGGCGCGACCAGCCGGATCGCGACGCCCGGTGCCGCCGGTCTGGCCATCGGCCTCGCGCTCACCGCCGTCCATCTCGTCGGCATCCCGTTGACCGGCACCTCGGTCAACCCGGCCCGCAGCCTCGGTCCCGCGCTCGTCGTGCGCGGCGACGCGCTCAGTCAGGTGTGGCTGTTCATCGTCGCCCCGCTCCTCGGTGGCGCCCTCGCTGCGCTCGCATACTGGACGCTGTATCCCCGCGAGGTCGTGCTCGTCATAGAGGGCGACGTCGTCGTCGAAGAGATCATCACCTGACCTTCGGCCCTATCGCGACCGCGATTCGCGCTTCTACGATCGAAGTAACGACGAGATCGGAGGTCGCGTCATGAGAGCTTTGGTCGTCTACGAGTCGATGTACGGCAACACTCACCTGATCGCCAATGCCATCGCCGAAGGTCTGCGCACGCACGCGGAGACGGTCGTCGTGCCGGTCGGCGAGGCCGACGCCTCGCTCGTCGAGAGGTCCGACCTCGTCGTCGTCGGCGGTCCGACGCACGCGCACGGCATGAGCCGCGACAGCACCCGCCAGGGCGCGGCCGCCGCAGCCGCGAAGCCGGGATCCGAGCTCGCGCTCGACCCCGAAGCGGCGGGCTCGGGGCTGCGGGAGTGGTTCGCGTCGGTCGGCCGCTTCGCAACGCGGGCCGCCGCATTCGACACGCGCGTCGACCTTCCCGTCGCGCTCACCGGACGCGCATCGAAGGGCATCGCCCGCAAGCTCCGCCGTCACGGCGCGACGTTGATCTCCGAGCCGGAGAGCTTTCTCGTGACGAAGGACAGCCACCTCGAGCCGAACGAGGAAGCCCGGGCACGCGACTGGGGCGCCGGCCTCGGCTCGAGCCTGGACCGGATCGCACAGCATCGGGCATCACCGGGCTGACCGGCCGCGGCGCCAACCCGAACTAGGGCACGATCACGAGCGGTCGATCCAGGTGATGAGACAGTTGGTGACTGGTACTCCCGAGGAGCAGCTCCGCGAAGCCTCCACGGCCTCGACGTCCGGTGACGACGAGATCAGCGGCATCGCGCTCCGCGACCGCGATGATCGCCGGCGCGGGCGCTCCGTCCATCAGCTCGACACGGAACGGCACGCTCGCCTTCGAGAGGGGCGCACACCATTCGCGTCGCATCACGTCGCGTAGCTCGTCGCGGTCGGGTTCCGACGGCACCGGCAGGGACACCGCTCCGAACCCACCCGCGGCGTACACCGGCATCTCGATCGAATACACGGCAACGACCTCGGCCTCCATCGCCTTCGCGTGCGCCGCGCACCACTCGACCGCGCGTTCCGACGAGGGCGATCCGTCCACTCCCACGATGATTCTCATGGTTCCATCGTGCGCCGATGCAGCATTCGCCCGCGAGAGGCGAAGGACCCGGCGCGAGATGGCTCCGGTCATGATCGACGCCGGGCGCGAGAACGTCGGGGCCCGACCGGCGCCCTTCGATCAGCCCGACAGACCCGTTCGCGTGGGGGCCATCCGCCGACCGGTGACGAGCTCGCAGTGCAGACGCACGTAGTGGCTGCGCGGGTTCTCGGCGCTCGGCGAGTCGAGCGTCGGCAGATCCTCGTGCTCGTGCTCGGTTGTCAGCACGGTCGCGCGCCCGAGCGCGAGCACGCTCCAGCCCTGGCTCGTCTCGGTGTCGTAGGCGTCGACCTCGAACGCGAGCACGTCGCCGCTCTCCGCCGCGCGCAGCTTGGTGCCGCCGCCGGTGCGGAACGTGATCGCACCGTCCTCGTACAGGTACCGGACGGGAAAGATGACGGGCAGCCCGCCGCTCGTCACACCGACGCGACCAAAGGTACGCGTCGCGAGCAGCGTCCGGCACTCCGTCTCCGTGAGGGAGTCGAACAGGTTGCCGTGCGACAAGAAGGCTCGTGCGTCTGTCATCGTGTCTATTCTCGGACCTCGACCCGTCGGTTCGGCAGGGCCGAAAGGCCAATCCACTCGGCCCCTTCTCCGGGCCCAAGTCCCTGACCGATCCCGTTTGCGGCGCGTCCGAGCAAGCACGAGGAGCCGATGCGACCCGAATCCCCGCTCTCCGACGAGGTGCTCCGTCAGGCCCTCGACGCGGCGCCCGACGGCATCGCGGTCGTGGATGCGACCGGCGCCATCGTGTTCGTCAACCCGATGATCGAGAAGCTCTTCGAGTATCCACGCGACGAGCTCGTCGGTATGCCGGTCGACATGTTGCTGCCCGAGAGCACCCGCAGTGTGCACGCCGGACATCGGGCCGATTACACGGCACATCCTCGGACCCGATCGATGGGTACCGGACTCGACCTCCACGGGCGCCGGCGGTCGGGGGAGGAGTTCCCGATCGAGATCAGCTTGAGCCCGCTGCGCACCGGCGACGGTTTGCTGGTGATCGCGATCGTCCGAGACGTGGCCGAGCGCCGGGCCGCCGACGAGGAGCTACAGCACGGGCGCGAGGCACTGGCCCTGGTCGACGATCGGGAGAGGATCGCGCGCGATCTCCACGACACCGTGATCCAGCGACTCTTCGCAGTCGGGCTCTCGTTGCAGGCGGCGCTCACGCGTGTGGTCAACGACCCCGCGATCGAGCGAATCCAGCTCGCGGTCGACGAGATCGACGTGACGATCCGCGACATTCGTTCGTCGATCTTCGCCCTGCACACGCGCCGACCGTTCGGCGCGAGCGCGCGCGACGACGTCCTCACCATCGCCCGCGAAGCCGCCCGCGCTCTGGGCTTCGAGCCGATAGTGAGGTTCGACGGTCCGGTCGACAGCTTGGCGACCGACGAGATACGCGAGCACGTGCTCGCCACGGTGCGCGAGGCCCTCAGCAACGTGACGAAACATGCACACGCGTCGACGGTGAACATCGATCTCGTGGTCGACGCGCACCAGGTCTTGCTGCGCGTTCGAGACAACGGCATCGGGATCAAGAATCCGGCCGTCGGCAACGGGCTGCGCAACATCTCCGAGCGGGCCACCGCCCTCGGAGGAAGCTGCGAGGTCACCCGGGCGTCGGCCGCGGGCGGGGTTCAGATCGAGTGGCGCATCTCCGTCGGCGAGGCGCCTCCCGGGTCCGGCACCTGAGTTCGGCACATGAGGCCGGCCGGCGATTCGCTCACGCCGACCGCTCGTGCACGACATCGATGCCGCGAGCCGTCGGATCGAGCTCGCGCAGCTTCGCCATCATCCGCACGATCGCTGCGTCCCGGCGGCGCGGAGCGAGCGCGTCGAGACCGCTCACCGTCACGTGCAAGCCGCCCTTGCGCCGAGTGACCGAAGCCCGGGAGTGCGGCATTTCGTCGCTCTCGGTCCGGAACGACGCGAGCGCCTCGCTCGCGATCCGGCTGTG
>DATCCI010000088.1:0-5061 GCA_036511415.1 Acidimicrobiia bacterium | reverse complement strand
CCCGCGTTGTTGTCGACGGCCGCTGCTGCAAGGACGTGGAGCAAGGGTTCCTCCCTAGTGTTCCGGATGGATCGAGCCGCCGATGTAGACGGCGGTCAGGATCGTGAAGATGAAGGCCTGCAGGAAGCTGACGAGGATCTCGAAGCCCGTCATCGCGACCAGTAGTGCGAACGAGAACGGCATGATCACCACGGTCGGCTTGAGTGCGAAGAGCGCGGCCGAGAGCGCGGCAAAGGTCACGAGGATGAGGTGACCTGCGAGCATGTTGGCGAACAACCGGACCATCAGCGAGAAGGGCCGTACGATGAACGTCGAGACGAGCTCGATGATCATCACGAGCGGCAGGATCGCCTTGGGCACACCGGGCGGGATCACCGAGTTCTTCAGATAGTGGAGCGGTCCCTGCTTCGCGACGCCGACGACGTTGTAGATCACCCACGTTGCCAGCGCGAGCACGAGCGGCATGCCGAATCGCGCGTTCGCGGGGAACTGCACGCCCGGAATGATCTCGGTGATGTTGCTGAAGAAGATGAAGAAGAACAGCGCGGTCAGATAGGGCAGGTAGCGCAAGCCATCCGTGCCCATCGTCTGCATGATGATCTGGTTGCGGACGAAGCCGACACCGGATTCCGCGGTGTTCTGCAGCAGGCCGGACGGCACCAGCGCGTCCTTGCGCCGGGTTCCGAAGGCGAACAAGAGGATCGTGGCCAGGGCGGCGAAGAGGTAGATCGCCGCGGTCTTGTTGAAGCCGAGCGGGCCGCTTCCCCAAATCGTGACGTTGCTGATCGGCGGTACGTCGACCGCGAGCAGGAGGTTCATCGGTCTCCGGAAGGTCGTGCCGGTTTCAAACCCGGCGCAGCGAGCGTGAGACTCACGTACTTCATTTCCCAGACGAGCAATCCCAGATGGGTGCCGACGATCGCGAATCCGAGCGTCGGCAGATCGATCCAGGGTTGGTGGCGCAACACTACGAGTGCGACGAGGATCACGGCGAGGCGAACGACGTAACCACCGAGCGCCGCCGCACCGATCGCCGTAGGACCACTCTTCGCGGCGCGCGTCATGATCGCGGCCGCCGCGAGGAAGTTCACGAGCACGATGCCGAGCGCGATCGCCGCACTGGCCGCTCCGTCCCAGCCGCGGATGAGACCCGCGCCGGCGACGACGACGGGCGCGACCATGAGACCGCGCCGCACGATGTCGAGCGCGACCTCGCGCTCGACGAGCGGGGCTACGGGTTCTTCTGCAGCCATGGTTTGCCTTCCTCGTCGCGCTCGATCTGGGCCATATAGGTGTAGTAGGCGCGGACGCCGAGGCCGATCACGGCGAGCAGCCCGAGAACCACGGTGAAGAGCGGGCGCGTGCCCACCCGACCGTCGATCCAGAGGCCGAGCAGCACGAAGAGCGCCGTCGTGGCGACCAGTTCGAACGCATGCGACAACGCGTTCGAAAAGCCGTGCCACGTGTCTCGCTGGTCGCGACGCTCCCCTGCCGGAACCACGCCGAAGCCCCTTCCGGACCACGAGCGTCGGGCCTCCGCCACCGTCGCCGGAGGGCGCTTGTGAATCCATTCGCAATCTACGGGCGGCGTGAAGAAAGAGTCAAACCGGAACAATAATTATTTGGTCGCTCGCGCTGCGCCTCCCCTCCGGTCGGCTCCGCTGCCGCTCCCTCACGCCCGCTGGCGGCGGCGCTCGGCGAGGTCGACGACGTCCTCGCCCGGATTTCCCGTCGGGTGGCGGGCGCGCCCGTGGCGCTCCCGGCGCGACCGGATCCCGGGGTGGAACCAGGCGAGCAACAACAGGCCGAGCGCGGCGACGACGAACGGCACGAGCGCGTTGCTCCCCCCCTTGGGGAAATACGTCGGCACGAGCGCAACGCCCGACAGCAAGGCCGTCCAGGCCCAGAGAATCACGACGGTCCGCCGCGGGCCGTGGCCGAGCCGCATCAGGCGGTGGTGGAGGTGACCGGCGTCGGCCTGGTGCCAGCTCTGGCGATGGACCGCGCGCCGGAGGAACGAGAAGACCGTGTCGAGAATCGGCACGCCCAAGATGAGCACGGGGATCAGGAGCGGTCCGAAGAAGAAGAACGTGTTTCCCGAGAACGCGTGGTCCGTACGCCCGCCGATGGTGATGGTCGGGACCGCGAGCAGCACGCCGAGAAACAGCGCGCCCGCGTCACCCATCATGATCTTCGACGGATGCCAGTTGAACGGGAGGAAGCCGAGGCACACGCCCACCGCGATGATCGCGACGAGCGGGCCGATGTTCGAGCCGTCGATGTAGTTCTGCTTGAACAGCCGGTCGGCGAACAAGAAGAGTGCGCCGCCGCCGATCGCGACGATGCCCACGGCCAAACCGTCGAGCCCGTCGATGAGGTTGACCGCGTTGGTCATCAACACGACCCAGAGCGCGGTCACGAGCGGTGCGAACTGCGAACCGAGCACCACCGTGTCGGTGTGGAAGAGATTGAACGGCATCCGGAAGTAGAACATCGTGACGCCGTAGAACGCGAGCAGGCTCGCGGCCACCACCTGGCCGGCGACCTTGGCGGGCGGCGACACGTCGATCAGGTCGTCGAGCCCGCCGACGACGAACATCACCCCCGCACCGAGGATGAGGCCGAACGGCTCCGAGTTCGACTGGAACATCTCGTGGAACTGCGCCATGTGCGAGGCGACGGCCATCGCCGCCAAGAAGCCGACGAACATCGCCATCCCGCCGAGAGTGGGCGTGGGGCGCGTGTGCACGTGCCGCGCGTCCGACGACGGCGTGACGACCGCGCCGAAGCGGATGGCGAGCAGCCGGACGACGGGTGTCAGGAGCAGAGTCGTGCCGAGGGCGACGGCGAGGACGACCGCGTAACCGCCCACGTCGTTACTCGCCCACCCGGGTGCTCACGCGCCTTCAGGATACGGGGTGAATTTCGAGCAGAGGCGGTTGGCCTGCTCGCGTACGTCGGTGGCGACCGAGTCGTCGTCGACGGCGCGGAGCACGTCGCCGATCAGCGAGGCGATCTCGCGCATCTCCTCGGGCCCCATCCCGGCGGTCGTGCACGAGGCTGAACCGAGCCGCAGGCCGCTCGTGACGAAAGGCTTCTCGGGATCGTTCGGGATCGCGTTCTTGTTGCACGTGATCCCGGCGCGGTCGAGTGCTTCTTGCGCGACCTTCCCCGTCACGCCGAACGGACGGAGATCGACGAGCATCAGGTGATTGTCGGTGCCGCCCGAGACGATGCGGAAGCCTTCTTCTGCGAGCCCGGCCGCGAGTGCCTGCGCGTTCTTGACGACATCGGCCGCGTACTGACGGAACTCGGGGGCGGCCGCCTCGCGGAACGCCACCGCCTTGGCCGCGATGACGTGCATTAGCGGACCACCCTGCAGCCCCGGGAACACCGCCTTGTCGATGCCCGCGGCGTACTCCGTGCGCGAGAGGATCGCTCCGGCCCGCGGCCCGCGCAGGGTCTTGTGGGTCGTGAAGGTGACGACATCCGCGAACGGTGCCGGCGAAGGGTGCGCACCGCCGGCGACGAGGCCCGCGATGTGGGCGGCATCGACGAGGAGCAGCGCGCCGACGTCGTCGGCGATGGCGCGGAACGCCTCGAAGTCGATGATCCGCGGGTAGGCCGTGGCGCCCGCGATGATGAGGCGCGGGCGCTCGCGAACGGCCAGATCGCGGATCGCGTCGTAGTCGAGTGTCTCGCTCTGCTCGTCGACGCCGTACGCGACGAAGTCGTACATCCGGCCGCTGAAATTGACCGGCGAGCCGTGTGTGAGGTGGCCGCCCTGGTCGAGGCGCATCCCCATGACCTTGTCGCCCGGCTCGAGCAGCGCCGCGTACGCGGCTTGGTTCGCGTTCGCACCCGAGTGCGGCTGCACGTTCGCGTGTTGCGCACCAAATAGCGCGCACGCGCGGACGCGCGCGAGGGTCTCGGCTTCGTCGACGACGAGGTTGCCGCCGTAGTAGCGCTTCGCCGGGTATCCCTCCGAGTACTTGTTGGTGAGCACCGAACCCTGCGCCTCGAGCACCGCGCGCGAGGTGAAATTCTCGGACGCGATGAGCTGGATCGTGGTGTTCTGTCGCTCGAGCTCTCGCCGGATGATGTCGGCGATCTCCGGGTCGGCGTGTTCCAAGGGTGAAGTCATCGGTCGGCCTCCTCGGTCTGCTCGGTCTCGATCGCGGCGATCTCGTCGAGACGACGCTGGTGGCGCCCGCCGTCGAACGGCGTCGAGAGGAAGATGTGGGTGATCTCGTCGGCGAGCTCCGCGGCGACGATCCGGGCACCGATCGACAGCACGTTCGCGTTGTTGTGTGCGCGCGCCATGCGCGCGGTGTACAGGTCGTTGCAGAGCGCGGCTCTCACGCCGCGGACCTTGTTGGCCGAGATCTGCTCGCCCTGTCCACTGCCGCCGAGGACGATGCCAACCTCCGTGTCGCCGCGGGCGACGGCGCGGCCGACCGCCGCGCAATAGATCGGGTAGTCCACGGGATCCTCGGAGTGCGTCCCGAGGTCGTCGACGTCGTGACGCCACTCCTTCAGCACCCCGATCAGGTGCTGCTTGAGCGGGTAGCCGGCGTGGTCGCCGCCGATCGCGATGCGCACCCGGCGAGTGTACCCAGCGCCCCGCAACGGCCATGTGAGCCGTGTCGCGGAGCGGCAGCGCAGCCGACCGAATGGGAGGCGAAGCGCGAGCGACCCATAGGAGTGTCCGGCGGGGCTGTCGCACGGTGCAACTAGCGTCGGACTCATGTCATCGGCGAAGGACGACGAGGAGCTGCCGCGGATCACGCCCGCGCACTTGCGCCGGGCCGACGACATGTGCCGCCGCCGGCTCGCGCGCGAGGTACACGGTGGGAAACGAAATGCGAACCGGACCGCCAACATGCGATTTGCCGTGTCGAACCGCATCGAAGAAGACGCGCGACTCGCGCAGTCGGAGCTCGCAGAGCCGCGCCCCGAAGCGTTCGTCGAGCCTCGCGAGCTCGAGCCGGAGCAGCGGGCGCTCTACCGGGCGGCGGCACGCGGCTATCTCGATGCATTCGGTGGTGCGATCGCGCAGAT
>DATCCI010000087.1:0-3564 GCA_036511415.1 Acidimicrobiia bacterium | reverse complement strand
CGTCGTGTTGCTGAGCGTGCTGACCGCGGTGATCCCTTACCTCTACTCGGCCGCGGCCCATCTCTACTGGCTGATCGTCAAGGGGCGCGCGGTGAGTTGGCCGCACCTCGTGCGCGACTCCATCGTCAGCGTCGTCGCGTTGGCGTTCTCGTTCTGGGCGCTCGCCGGAACCGGCTACCAGGCCGTCTACTTCGGCGTCTTCGCGTTCTTCCTCGGTGTACCCGTGTACATCTGGATGAAGGCACAACGCGGTGAATACGGAGAGTCGCCGGTGACGCCGATCGAATACCCCGACGACAGCCCGTACTCGCTCCTCGCCGGCAACCACGACGGCGTGAAGCTCACTCCACCGAGCCTCCCGGTCGTCGCCGCCTCGGCCACCGACCGGACCTGAGGTGGGCGAGCCGGCCGACCCGTCATCGACGCGGCCCGCGTCCAAGGAGAACGTCATGAATCCTCCTCTCGGAGTGCATTCGGAGGTCGGCCGACTCCGCCAGGCGATCGTGCATCGTCCCGGGCTGGAGCTGAGTCGGCTGACACCGAGCAACTGTGACGCCTTGTTGTTCGACGACGTGCTGTGGGCCGCCAAGGCCCGCGAGGAGCACGACGCGTTCTCGCAGGTCCTCCGCGACCGCGACGTCACGGTGCATCACTTCGACACCCTGCTCGCCGAGACGCTTGCGATCGCCGAGGCGCGTGCATTCGTCCTGGATCGCATCTGCAACGCGGAGCAGGTGGGTCCGACGTTGGCGGTTCCACTTCGACAGCTCGCCGACGACGTCGACCCGGCCGCGCTGGCCGAGCTACTGATCGGAGGGGTGACCCGCTCGGATCTGTCGCCGCTGCGGGTACGCAGCCTGCGCTGGCAGACCCTCGAGCTGGACGACTTCGTCCTGGCGCCGCTGCCCAACACGTTGTTCCAGCGGGACAACTCCGCCTGGGTCTACGGCGGTGTCACGATCAACCCGATGGCCAAGGCGGCGCGCCGGCGCGAATCCCTTCACAGCCGCGCTGTCTACAAGTTCCATCCGATCTTCGCCGCAGGATCGTTCCCGATCTACTACGGCGACGACGACGCGAACCATCAGCCCGCCACCCTCGAGGGCGGCGACATCCATGTTCTCGGCCGCGGTGTCGTGGCGATCGGGATGGGCGAGCGCACCACGCCGATGGGAGTGGAGATCCTGGCCCGCGAGCTCTTCCGCAGCCGCCAAGCCGGCATCGTCATTGCCACGCAACTACCCAAGTCGCATGCCTTCATGCACCTCGACACGGTCCTGACGATGATCGATGTCGACACGTTCATCCGCTACCCCTATCTCGACCCCGCGGCAATGCGTACCTGGGTGATCACGCCCGCCGACCCCGACGAGATCGTCGAACACGACAACGCCGGGCTCCACGTCGAGCACCGCGACGATCTGTTCGGCGCCATCGCGGACGCGCTCGGTGTCGACAAGTTGCGAGTTCTGTCGGCCGACGAGGACGCGCGTGCGGCCGAACGAGAGCAGTGGGACGACGCGAACAACTTTCTCGCCCTCGCGCCCGGAGTCGTTGTCGGTTACGAGCGGAATACTGTGACGAACGGCATGTTGACCGATCACGGCATCGAGGTCCTCAGCATTCCCGGAAGCGAGCTCGGTCGTGGACGCGGTGGGGCTCGCTGCATGACCTGCCCGACGCAACGCGACGGTCTCTGAGAAGGGTGATCCATGATTGGCCGAACCTTCGTGGTGCCGCTCGACGGCTCACCGTTCGCGGAACGATCGCTGCCGGTCGCGTCGGCGATCGCGGAGCGCGTCGGCGGGCGCTTGCTGCTCCTCTCGGCGTCGTTTCGAGGGCCGCTCGAGCCCCGCGCGTACCTCGAAGAGGTTGCCGCGCGCTACGCCGGCGTACCGATCGAGACGATCGCGAACGTCGAGCATCTGCCGGCCGAGGCGATCCTGAAGGTCGTCCAGGAATCGGACGACCGCATCGTTTGCATGACCAGTCACGGCCGAGGCCGGCTGCGGTGGTCGATGCTCGGCAGCACTGCCGAAGAAGTCGTTCGTCGCGCCGACCGACCGATGCTGCTCGTGGGGCGTCACTGCCGCGACGACTTCTTGACGTCGGGGGCGCACATGCTCACCTGCATGGACGGCACCGAGGTATCCGGCGCGATCGCGCCCGTCGCGGTCGAATGGGCCGAGCAGCTCGGACTCACGATGGACGCCGCGGTCGTCGTCGATCCTCGCGATGTCGAGAGCGTGAAACACCCCGAGGTACTGATTGATCCGATCGTCGAACTCCTCGGCGGCCCCGATCGAGTCCGGGCACACCTCTTGACCAACGCCTACGTCGCCGGCACGTTGGCCGACTTCGCGGGCGACCTGCCGGCCGCGTTGATCGCGATGAGCAGCTATGGCCGTACCGGCCTGGCCCGGGTCGCACTCGGAAGCGTGACGATGGCCGTTCTGAGTCTCGCGGCCTGCCCGCTCGTCGTGACCCACGTCGCTCCATGAGGCCGTCATGCTGATCGTCGCCGCGTTGGGTGGCAACGCGCTGCTCCGTCGCCACGAATCACTCGATGCAGAAGTTGCGCAGCGAAACGTGAAGGTCGCCGCCGCCGCCCTGGCCGCCGTCGCTCGCGAGCATCAACTCGTCATCACCCACGGGAACGGTCCGCAGATCGGTCTGCTCGCACTGCAAAGCGAGGCGTACCGCGACGTGCGCACGTACCCGCTCGACGTGTTGGGTGCCGAGAGCGAGGGAATGATCGGTTATCTCCTCGAACGCGAGCTCGGAAATGCACTCGGCGAACGGCCGGTCGCAACCCTGATCACCCAGACGGTTGTGGACGCGCTCGATCCCGCGTTCCAACGACCGTCGAAGCCGATCGGTCCCGTCTACGACGTCGATCGGGCCCAGGCGCTGGCGTCCGAGCGGGGTTGGACGGTCGCGCCCGACGGCCAGGACTGGCGGCGCGTCGTCGCGTCGCCGACGCCGCGCTCCATCGTCGAGCTGCCGACGATCCGGCTGCTTCTGGACCATCGGATCGTCGTCGTCTGTGCGGGCGGGGGCGGTGTGCCCGTCGTCGTCGACTCCTTCGGGGCGCGTCACGGCGTAGAGGCGGTCGTCGACAAAGATCTCGCGAGCGCACTGCTCGCCCGGCAGCTCTCGGCCGACCTCCTCTTGCTGTTGACGGATGTACCCGCCGTCGAGCTCGACTGGGGCACTCCCGAGGCTCGACCGGTCCGGACCATCACGACGTCCGAGCTGAAGCGGCATCAGTTCGCAGCCGGGTCGATGGGGCCGAAGGTCGAGGCCGCGGCGTCGTTCGTGACGTCGACGCGGGGACGGGCTTGCATCGGCGCCCTCGGCGAGGCGATGGCGATCGTCGACGGAACGGCCGGTTCGACGGTCGTGAGAGATGCGAATTAGCGCTCACCTCGGAGACATGCAGCGAATGACCGGACCCGATCACTCCGGTAGCTTTCAGCGGGGGCGGCTCGACGGCAGGGGACTCGCCTCATGTTCTCGTACTCGGTACATCGATCGAGCTCGGCGAAGTCCGGTCCGCCGACC
>DATCCI010000086.1:0-2030 GCA_036511415.1 Acidimicrobiia bacterium | reverse complement strand
TGAGAGCCGATGAAGCCCGCACCGCCGGTGATGAGAACGAGGTCGGTCGTGGATCAGCCGGCCGTGGTCACGAGCTCGGCGTCACCGAGACCCGCCGCGGAGCGCAATACGTCTGCCTTGTCGGTGCGCTCCCACGTGAAGTCGGCATCGTCGCGGCCGAAGTGGCCGTACGCGGCGGTCTTCACGTAGATCGGGCGGCGCAGGTCGAGGTCGCGCAGGATCGCCGCCGGGCGGAGGTCGAAATGCTCGCTCACGAGCTCCTCGATGCGCGCGACCGGGATGTTCTCCGTCCCGAACGTCTCGATGAGCACCGACATCGGATGCGCGACACCGATCGCATACGCGACCTGGATCTGGCAACGCTCGGCGAGGCCTGCGGCGACGACGTTCTTCGCGACGTAGCGCGCGGCGTACGCGGCAGAGCGGTCGACTTTCGTCGGGTCCTTGCCGGAGAACGCGCCACCGCCGTGCGGTGCAGCGCCGCCGTACGTGTCGACGATGATCTTGCGGCCGGTGAGCCCGCTGTCGCCCATCGGCCCGCCGATCACGAACTTGCCCGTCGGATTGCAGTAGAAGAAGTCCTTCGCCTCGAGGCGCTTCGGGTCGTACAGCCCTTCAGGCAGGATCGGACGCAGGACGTGCTCGATGAGGTCGGGCTTGAGCTGGATGTCGATGTCGAGCCCGTCGCGGTGCTGTGTCGAGATGAGCACACGCTCGATCTCGACGGGACGGCGACGCCCGTCTGCGTCTTCCTCGTAGCGGACCGTCACCTGCGACTTGCCGTCGGGGCGCAGGTACGGCAGCACCTCCGACTTGCGCACGGCAGCGAGGCGCTTCGCGAGGCGGTGCGCGAGCATGATCGGCAGCGGCATCAGCTCGTCGGTCTCATTCGACGCGTAGCCGAACATCATCCCCTGGTCGCCGGCGCCAACGCGATCGAGTGAGTCGTCGTCGCCGTGTTGCGCCTCGTACGACGCGTCGACGCCCTGCGCGATGTCGGCGGACTGCTCGTCGAGCGCCACCATCACGCCGCACGTGTCGGCGTCGAAGCCGTACTTCGCGCGCGTGTAGCCGATCTCCCGGATCCGCTCGCGCACGAGGCGCGGAATGTCGACATACGTGTCGGTCGTGATCTCGCCTGCGACGACCACGAGACCGGTCGTGATCAGCGTCTCGCAGGCGACGCGGCTCATCGGGTCGTCCTGGAGGACGGCGTCGAGCACCGAATCCGAGATCTGGTCGGCGATCTTGTCGGGATGACCCTCGGTGACGGACTCGGACGTGAAGGAGAATGAGCGCGCGGGCATAGCGGCCAGGCTAGCGGAGGCGGGCGGACATCGGCCGCGCAACTGCCGGTTTAGGCGACTGCGAGGAAGACCGTATAGGTCGATTCGTCGCCGGCCCGCGTGCTATAGGCGGTCAGCGTCTTCAGCGCGCCCAGATCGACCTTGGGGCCTGCCGGCAGCGCCAGGCCGAGGAGCGGGCCGAGTGCCTGGACGAGCGGGAGCACCCTCGCGAGGTCCGCGTACAGGAAGCCCGTCGTCTGGGCCGGCATCGAGACGGTCTTCAGAGCGGCCGTGAAGCTCGAATCGGACGAGAGCTTCGGTCCCGCGGAGCGGAAGTCGGCGATCCCCTGCTGTGAGGTCGAGATGATCAGCTGCCCGCCGATCACGTCATGCACGATCGGGATGTTGGCGAAGTTGAGTCCGCCCACCGACCCGGCAGCCGCACGCAGCGCCTTCAAGACGTCCGCGAGCGATTGCTCCGCGACCTTGGTGTCGTCCGGCTGCGTCACGATCGTGACCTCGGGAATCGGAAGCCCTGGGCGAACGTAGACCGCTGTCTCGCCGCCGAGCACCTGGTCGAGCTCGTTGAGGAACGACGGCGAGGCGGCAACGATCGCCTGCAGCGGCTTCGGCAGGGCGCCTGCGCCGGCCAGCTCGAACTGGCCCGGCCGAACCGGGAAGTCGGCGGCCAACAGCACGCCTGCCGGGATCTCGTCGACGAGGCTCGACGTGTAGGGCGCGGCC
>DATCCI010000085.1:0-6058 GCA_036511415.1 Acidimicrobiia bacterium | reverse complement strand
GACCTGCTCGACCTGTCGCGGCTCGACAGTCGCCAATTCTCGTTGAAGTCGCACCCGTGCGACGCCACGCAGATCGTGCGCGACGCGGCCGAGGCCTTCGCGCCCAAGGCGCGCGACCTCGGCATCGGTTTGAACGTTGTGAGCGGCGCCGTGCTCCCCGTCCACCTCGATCCCGAGCGCCTCGGCCAGATCGTGGCGAACCTCATCGAGAACGCACTGAAGTACGCAACCGCGCAGGTCGAGGTGTACGCCGCGCCCCAGGACGAAAGTCATGTCGCAGTCGTCGTCGTCGACGACGGCCCGGGCATCCCCGCCGACCAGACCGCGCGGGTCTTCGAGCGGCTCTACACGGTGCGCGAGAGGCCCGGGCGAGCCGTCGGGACCGGTCTCGGTCTCGCGATCGTGCGCGAGCTCGCAGCGGCCATGGGCGGGAGCGCACGAGCCGAAGCCGCACCCGGGGGCGGGACGCGTTTCGTCGTCTCCCTGCCCATGAGTGCACGGACGGCCATCGCATGAACCAGAATCGGCCCGCGAACCGGGTAGGGAGAGCATCGACCGTCTTGGCCGCGTCCGTGGCCGTCGTCGTGATCGCGACCGGCTGTAGCAGCTCGTCCACGCACACGACGAGTCTGCCGCCGACCTCGGTCGCGTCCTCGGTCACGACGCCGCCGACCACGTCACCTCCGACGACACGGCCCCCAGTCGCGTGTGCGCGCCCGCATCCCGCCGGTCAGTTCTCGCAGTCGTTCACCTTCCAGGGAACGGCGCGCACCTTCCAGCTGTACGTGCCCCGAACGTACCGCGGCACGAAGGACGTGCCCGTCGTGTTCGACTTCCACGGCTTCGGGTCGAACGCCGTACAACAGATGGTGTACGGGAACTTCGAGCCGGAGGCCGGGCGCGACGGCTTCCTGATCGTCGCGCCCGACGGGCAGGTACCGGCCGATCGGCACTTCAATCTCACCGGGGAGCGCGGGCTCCAGAACGACGTGCAGATGGTGGGAGCACTGCTCGACCACGTCGAGGCGACCTTCTGCGTCGACACGCGCCGGGTCTACGCGACCGGTATGTCCGACGGCGGCGCGATGACCTCGGTGCTCGCGTGCGAGATGAGCAACCGATTCGCCGCATTCGGCGCGGTCGCGGTGGTCGTCTCCTGCGGAGGCCCGCGCCCGGTCGCGATCGCCGCGTTCGCGGGGACCGCCGACCCGGTCGTGCCGTTCGGCGGCGGCCGCGTGAACTGCTGCGGCGGCGCGAGGCTCGCGGGCGCACCCGACGCGATGGCGGGCTGGGCCGCGCACGACCACTGCGCAACCGCGTTCCACGACGTCCGTCTCGGCACCGACGTACGGCGCCGCACCTGGTCCGGCTGCGCCGATCGCAGCGCCGTCGTCTTCTACGTCATCGACGGCGGGGGCCACACGTGGCCGGGATCCATCCCGATCGCAAGCCTCGGCAAGACCACGACGCAGATCGACGCGAGCGCGACGATCTGGCGCTTCTTCCAACAACACCAACTCGCCTGACGTCGACGGTCAGAGCGCTTCGACCACCGCTTCGACGTCGCCGGCGCCGACGTGCGCGCCGGGCTCGACCTCACGGCGGAGCATGGCCAGTGCCACCGCACCGCCGGTGCTCGTCACCTCACCGATCTCGCGCCCTTCGTACGCGACCGTCGCTCCCCGGGCCAAGCTCCCGGTGCGAGCGCGGAGCCGACGCAGGTGCCGGTTGACGCGACCGCGAGAATCGATGCGGCACACGAGCTCCTGGCCGACGAAGCAGCCCTTCGTGAACGACACCGCGACCAGCTCGAGGCCGGCCTCTTGCGGGATCGTGCGCTCGTCGGTGTCGAAGCCCTGGCGAGGAACGCCCGCCTCGATGCGCGCCCGCTCGTACGCGTCGGCGTCGATGAGCGGCACGCCGACCGCGTCGCTCAGCGCCGCGATTGCGCCTTCCGTTCCGATGGCGTCGAAGGCCGCCCCGCCGCTCCAGTCGACGGCGACGAGCTGCACGTCCGGCCCGGCTTCCGGTTGCACACCGCGCACCGCGAGCGCCGCGACCGGCATCTCGCGCACCTCCGCCTTGACCCGGATCTTGAATCGGTTGAGACCGATCGCGAGCCCTTCGCCGTATCCGCGCTCGCACACGCACCACCACTCGTCCGGCGCGACGTGCACCGCGTAGAAGTCGACGAGCAGCTTGCCTTGGGGTTGGAGGAGCAGCGAGTGCCCGCTTTCTCCGACCGCGAGTGCCTCGAGGTCCTGCGAGACGAGGCTCTGCAGGAACGAGGTCGCGTCGGGACCCTCCACGACGACGAGATCTCTTTCGACACGGGCCTGGAACGGAACGGTCATGACCCTCCGAGGAGTCGCTGCGCGGCGGCTGCCGCAGTGAGCAACGCCCGCGCCTTGTTCCGACATTCCAGATCCTCGTCCTCGGGGACCGAGTCGGCCACGATCCCGGCGCCGGCCTGCAGCGTGGCGCGGCCGTCGCGCCAGAACATCGTGCGGATCGCGATCGCGGTGTCGAGGTTGCCGGAGAAGTCGACGTAGCCGACGACGCCCGCGTAGGGGCCGCGCTTGGTGGGTTCGAGCTCGTCGATGATCTCCATTGCCCGCACCTTGGGCGCGCCGCTGACCGTGCCCGCGGGAAAGGTCGCGCGCAACACGTCGATCGGGCCCAGCCCGTCGGCGAGGTCACCTGCGACCTGGCTCGTCATGTGCATGACGTGCGAATACCGCTCCAGCGTCATCAGCTCCTCGACCTGCTCGGTCCCGAAGCGCACCACGCGCCCGACGTCGTTGCGCGCCAAGTCGACGAGCATCACGTGCTCGGCGCGTTCCTTCGGATGCTCGACCAGCTCCGCCTCGAGCCTGCGATCGTGCTCGTCACTCCGACCGCGCCGACGCGTCCCGGCGATCGGACGGCTGATGACCCGGCCGTTGCGCAACTGCACCAAGGCTTCGGGCGACGACCCGACGACGGTCGCCTCCGGGTGGTGCAGGTAGTACATGTAAGGGGAAGGGTTGACGAGGCGCAGCACCCGGTAGACGTCGAGCGGAGCGACCGGCTCGACCAGATCGAACCGCTGCGAGAGGACCACCTGGAAGATGTCGCCGTCGAGGATGTGCTC
The DNA here is from genome assembly GCA_036511415.1 of Acidimicrobiia bacterium. GTDB lineage: Bacteria > Actinomycetota > Acidimicrobiia > IMCC26256 > PALSA-610 > PALSA-610. Next base: position 2,925 of record DATCCI010000085.1, on the reverse strand, counting down.
CTTCGCGGCGTCGACGGCGCCGGCCCACGCCGCGCCCTCGAAGTTGCGGCGCAGCTTCGGAAGCTGATCGAACTCGTCCTCGGGCGGGAGGGCAGGCCGGTAGGGCAACGGCCGCCCGAGATCGACGACCGCGTTGTCGAGCCGCGCGATCGCGCCGTCGTACATCGCGTCGATCGTGCTCGCGTCGGCCCCCGGCGGCGGGTACACGTTCTCGATGAGATACATCCGTTGCCGGAAGTGGTCGAACGCGGCGACGCTGCCGGCGAGCGAGCACACCGAGTCGGGAAATCCCAGATCGTCGCGCGGCGGTGACGGGAGGTCCTCGATCTCCCGCACGGTGTCGTAGCCCATCCAGCCCACGATGCCGCCGTGAAACGGCGGCAGCTCCGGCAACGTCGGTGCCCGGAACCGGGCGAGCAGCGCATCGAGCAGTGCGAGCGTGCCGCGGTCGGACGGCACGTCGTCGGGGGGAGAGCCGCCGAGCCATTCGATGTTCCGGCCCCGAGCGACGAAGGTGCGCGCCGGGTTGCGGCCGAGGAACGAGAACCGGCCCCAGCGCTCCGCGTGCTCCACCGACTCGAGCAGGAAGCCCTCGCGATCACCGACGAGCTTCACGAACGCCGACAGCGGCGTCTCGAGGTCGGCCAGGACCTCGCGCCACACCGGCACGACGGTGTAGTCGCGCGCGAGGACGCGGAACTCGTCGCGCGAAGGCCGCACCGCCGGAGCCGTCACAGGTGCTCGGGCGCAGCCCCGCCGCCGAAGGCACGGAAGAAGCAGCTCCGCGCGCCGGTGTGACAGGCGCCGCGCCCCTCCTGCTCGACGACGAACAACAGCACGTCCATGTCGCAGTCGTAGTAGCCGGCGCGGACATATTGCCGGTCGCCCGAGGTCTCGCCCTTGCACCAGAACTCTTGGCGACTCCGGCTCCAAAACCACGTCCGCCCGGTTTCGAGCGTCCGCTCCAGCGCGTTGCGGTTCATCCACGCGAACATCAACACCTTGTTGGTGCCCTGCTCCTGCACGATCGCGGGGACGAGACCGTCGGTGTCGAAGGCGACGGCGTCGAGTTCCGCGGCCGTGAACGGGATCGGCGTCGTCACGGGCGGCATGAGGTGGAAATCGTAGCGGTCACGAGTCACCGGTCGGCTCCGTTTAGGCTCGCCCGCCGATGCCCGGACCCGGATCACCCACTGCTCGCGTGACACCTCCGAGGGCTCGACGAGTCGCCCACGCGATGACGGCGCACGGCGACGAGCGGGGCGACGACTGGTACTGGCTGCGCAATCGTGACGACCCCGACGTGATCGCATACCTCGAAGCCGAGAACGCGTACGCCGACGCGATGCTCGCTCCGCTCCTGCCCCTGCGTGATCGCATCTTCGACGAGATCAAGGGGCGAGTCCAAGAGACCGACGAGTCGGCGCCGGTCGCCGACGGTGCGTGGGAGTACACCTCGCGGACCCGAGAGGGCCTGCAATACGCGATTCACTGCCGCCGCCCACGCGGCGAGGCTCCTGCAACGGCGCAGGTGGTACTCGACGAGAACCTGCTCGCCGAGGGCCACGACTACTTCTCCCTCGGCGGCTTCGAGGTCACACCGGACAACGCGGTGCTCGCGTACTCGGTCGACTTCACGGGCGGCGAGCGTTATACGCTGCGATTCCGCGACCTCACGAGCGGCGCCGAGCTCCCGGACGTCGTCGACGACGTGACCTACGGCCTGGCGTGGGCGAACGACGCAACCACGTGCTTCTACGTCCGACCCGACGACGCCATGCGCCCGCACGAGATCTGGCGCCACGTGCTCGGCACTCAGGCCTCCGACGACGTGCTCGTGCTGCGCGAAGACGACGAGCGCTTCTACCTCGGGGTCGAGCGCACACGGAGCGGCAGCTTCGTACTCATCGACGCGTCGTCGAAGCTCACGTCCGAAGTGCGGTTCGTGCCCACGGACGCGCCGGCATCGGAGCCGCGCGTGATCTCGGCGCGTGCCCATGGTCACGAGTACAGCGTCGAGCACCATCGGAGCGACGAGCACGGCGATCGCTTCCTCATCGTCACGAATCAAGGTGGCCCCGCGCGGAACTTCGAGCTCGTCACGGTCGCGTGCGCGGATCCCACGCGTCGCCACTGGACTCCCCTGCTGCCGCATCGCGACGACGTCAAGCTCGACTCGGTGGACGCATTTGCCGACTACTTCGTGCTCAGCGAGCGGGCGAACGGGCTGGAGCGGCTGCGCGTCATGCACGTCGACTCCGGCGAGGTGCACGAGATCGAGATGCCCGACCCGGTCGGCAGCGTGTGGGTCGGTCCGAATCCCGAGTTCGAGACGGGGACGCTCCGCTACGGCTACACCTCACTCGTCGCGCCCGTCACCGACGTCGACTACGACCTGGCCGGCCGCCGGGCCGAGATCGTCAAGACCCAGCCCGTTCGGGGTGGGTACGACCCGGCGGAATACGTCTCGGCGCGGCTGTGGGCCACCGCGTCCGACGGCACACAGGTGCCGATGTCGCTCGTCCGCCGGCGCGACACCCCGATCGACGGCTCGGCCCCCGCGCTGCTCTACGGCTACGGCTCGTACGAGATCTCGACCGAACCGTCGTTTCGCGCCTCGCGCCTCTCGCTGCTCGATCGCGGCTTCGTCTTCGCGATCGCCCACGTTCGGGGCGGCGGCGAGATGGGCCGCGCGTGGTACGAGGCCGGACGGCTCGAGCACAAGGTCAACACCTTCACCGACTTCGTCGCGTGCGCGGAGCATCTCGTCTCGACCCGGCACACCTCGCCGGAGCGGCTCGCGGCGCGGGGCGCCAGCGCGGGCGGCCTGCTCATGGGCGCGGTCGCGAATCTCCGCCCCGATCTGTTCGCCGCGATCGTCGCCGAGGTACCGTTCGTCGATGTCGTCACGACGATGCTCGACGC
>DATCCI010000084.1:0-6604 GCA_036511415.1 Acidimicrobiia bacterium | reverse complement strand
GGCCGCGCCGCCGCATCGAGGACGTCGCCGACCACACCTCGGTCGGCGGCCACCCCTACGAGCACCACCTCGACGCCGACGACCAGCGCCCCGGCTCGGATCGCACCCGTCGTCGCCCGCTCGACGCGCGGCGCGACGGTGTCGGTGCACAGCCCGTTCCAGATGACGCTGCACGCGAACGGGACGTGTTGGGTCGAGATCACCGATCCGACCGGCCGCACGCTGTTCACCGCGACGCTGCGCTCCGGTCAGAATCAACTGATCCCGAGCCGCGGACCCATCGTCGTACGCCTCGGTTACACGCCCGCGATAACGATCGCCGTCGACGGTGTCGATCTCGACCTCAGCGGCCTCGCGCAGACGACGAGCATCAACTTCCAGAGCACCTGACCCCCCCGAGAACAAGCGGTGCTTCAGCGCCCGGCGACGAGGTGGGCGAGAAAGCTGGTGAGAATCCGCGCGGTCGCACCCCAGACGGTCTCGTCGTCGAGATCGTAGAAATGCACGTCGAAGTCGGCCGCGTGCGTATCCCAGCGCTCCTCTCGGTACGCATCGGGATCGAGCAGGTCCGAGAGGTGGACCTCGAGGATGCGCACGACCTCCCGTGGATTCGGCGTCAGTACAGGAGGCTCGCTCAAGAAGCCCACGTACGGCGTGATCGTGAACCTCGTCGCGACGGTGCCGATTCCGTCGAGGCGCGACACGATCTCGACGTCGCCAGGCGCGAGCCCCACCTCTTCGTGGGCCTCGCGCAGTGCCGTCGCCCGCAGGTCGGCATCGACGCCCGCTTCGAACTTGCCGCCCGGGAACGCGATCTCGCCGCGGTGCGACGACATCGTCTCCGGCCGCTTGATGAGCACGACCCTGGTGTCGCCGCCGACCTCGTACAACGGCACCAGGACCGCTGCGGCCTGACTGCCTTCGACCTTCGGACCCTTCTCGACCGCCGGGGGCATGTCGGCGAGCCGCGCGCGGACCTCGCCGAGCGTGAACCGGCGCTGGTCGGCGGCGAGCGCAGCCCACGGCGGCGGGCCGCCGGGTCGATACGACGCCGGGCGCGGAATGCGCTGTTGACCTCCGCGTCGCATCGCCACGGTGACGATCGTAGTGACGCCGTGCGAAACTCCCGCCCCTATGGACTGGAACCTGGCAACGGCATTCGAATCGGTGTGCGACGCGCTTGCCGATCGCATCGCGCTCGTTCAGGGCGACCGCCGAGTCTCGTGGCGATCGTTCGACGAGCGCGCCGCCCGCATCGCCGCCGCGTTCTCGGCCGCCGGCTTGCAGCCCAACGCGAAGGTCGCGTCGTACCTCTACAACTGCAACGAATACACCGAGGCGCTCTACGGCACGTTCAAGATGCGCGGCGTACCGGTGAACGTGAACTACCGATACCTCGAAGACGAGCTCGTGTACCTGCTCGACAACTCCGACGCCGAAGCATTGCTGTTCCACGGATCGCTCGGCGACCAGGTCGCCAAGATCCGCGACCGCGCGCCGGGCGTGAAGCTCTGGATCCAGGTCGACGACGGGTCGCCGCGCCAGGTCTGGGCGGTCGAATACGAAGACCTGCTGGCGCGTCACGACCCGATGGAACGCATCGAGCGGAGCGGCGACGACCTCTACTTCCTGTACACGGGCGGCACAACCGGCATGCCGAAGGGCGTGATGTGGCGCAATGAAGACCTGTTCGGCGTGCTCGGTGACGGCGCCTACCCACTGGTCGGTTTGACTCGCCCCGACACCATGGCCGAGGTCGGAACCCTCGCGAAGTCGCTCGTCGATGCCGGCGCGAACCGCGTGCACCTGCCCGCGTCGCCGCTCATGCACGGAACCGGCGCGTTCACGTCGTTCCAGGCCTTCTTCCTCGGCGCGTCGGTGGTCACGCTCGTCGGCCGGCACTTCGACCCGGACGAGCTCTGGGAGACCGTGCAGCGAGAACGCGTCACGCAGATGGCGATCGTCGGCGACGCGTTCGCCAAGCCGATGCTGCGCGCCCTCGAAGCGGCCGAGGCGAGAGGCACTCCGTACGACGTGTCGTCGTTGGAGCTCATCATCAGCTCGGGGGTGATGTGGTCGTCGGAGGTGAAGCACGGGCTGATGCAACGCGGCGGCTTCATCTGTTACGACTCCCTCGGCTCGAGCGAGGGGGTGGGCTTCGCGGGTTCGATCAGCACGCCCGGTTCCGAGCAGAAGACGGCGAAGTTCTCGATCGGAACCCACACCAAGGTCTTCAACGACCGGGGCGTCGAGGTCGTCGCCGGATCAGGCGAGGTGGGCCGGCTCGCGGTCGGCGGCAACATCCCGCTCGGCTACTACAAGGACCGCGAAAAGTCGGACGCGACGTTCCTCGTCATCGGGGGAACGCGCTGGTCGGTACCCGGCGACTTCGCGAGCGTCGAGACCGACGGCACCATCACGCTCCTCGGCCGCGGCTCGGTGGTGATCAACTCCGGCGGCGAGAAGATCTTCCCCGAAGAGGTCGAAGAGGCAGTGAAGGTGCACCCCGCGGTCGCCGACTGCCTGGTCGTCGGCGTGCCCGACGAGCGCTTCGGCGAGGCGGTGACCGCGGTCGTGTCGCTCCGACCGAACGAGTCGGCAACCAGCGAGGATCTGCGCGCGGCGCTGGAGCCGCTGGCGCGGTTCAAGCGCCCGCGACGATTCGTGATCGTCGACGAGGTCGTGCGCGGCCCGAACGGCAAGGCCGACTACAAGTGGGCCAAAGCCAAGGCCGCAACCGCCCCGCCCGCCGGACACGAAACCTGAGCGAGCGCCGGCCTGAGCGAGCGCCGGGAGACGCGCGTTACTTCTTCTTGGCGCCGCCCTTTTGCTTCGCGAGCACGTCGCGCGAGCTGAGGATGAGAAGGTCCTCGCCGTCGACGGTGATCTCGGTGCCGCCGTACTTCGAGTACACGACGGTGTCGCCGACCGTGAGGTCGATCGGGATGAGCTCGCCCGAGTTCTCGGCCCTCCGTCCGGGGCCGATCGCGAGGACTTCGCCCTGCTGGGGCTTCTCCTTCGCGGTGTCCGGAATGACGAGGCCGCTGTGGGTCGTCTCCTCGGCCTCGGCCGGACGGACGACGATTCGGTCCTCCAACGGCTGCAGGTTCATCGGTGCGCCTCCATTTGAACTGGCATCTGGACGCCCGGTTCGGGCGTCGTTTACGGGCATCGTTTGCGGGCATCGCGTGGTTTGCGGGCATCCGGGGGAGCGCCTGCGATTAGCACTCACCGGGTTCGAGTGCTAATCGTACCAAGGCCCGCGCCGGGCGGGCAAGCTCGCCCGGGAGCGGGCCGGCACTCCGTTCCCGACTGCGGGGCGGGCCGTTCACGACGGCGGGGGGGGGTCACACCAGGCGCAGGTTCGGCACCACCGGGGCCTCGAGCGGGGTCGGACCGTCGGCCGCGAGGCGGTAGGCGGCCACCGACGCGACCATCGCCGCGTTGTCGGTGCACAAGGCGATGCCGGGCAGCACGACCCGCACCTCCCCGGCCACCGCGAGGTCGAGCAGTCGCTCCCGCAAAGCCGAGTTCGCGGCTACTCCGCCCCCCGCCACCACGGTGCGGATGCCCGTCTCGCGCGCCGCGCCGAGGAGCTTTTCCACCAGCACGTCGACGATCGCGGCCTGGAACGACGCCGCGATGTCGGCGACGTCGGTGTCGGGGTGCTTGCGCACGTATTGCACGACCGCGGTCTTCAGGCCCGAAAAAGAGAAGTCGTGCCCCTCTCCACGCATGGGCCGCGGGAACCGGACCGCCTCCGGGTCGCCTTCGCGAGCGAGCCGATCGATCTCGGGACCGCCCGGGTACCCGAGCCCGAGGTACCGCGCGACCTTGTCGAAAGCCTCTCCGGCCGCGTCGTCGACGGTCTCGCCGAGCACGCGATACCGACCGTGATCGTCCATCGCGATCAGGAGCGTGTGACCACCCGAGGCGATGAGCGTGACGAGCGGCGGCTCGAGCTGCGGATCCTCGATCATCGCCGCGTAGAGGTGCGCTTCGTGATGATGCACGCCGACGTACGGCAGCTTGCGCGCGAGGCTGATCGCCTTCGCGGCGCTCACACCGACAAGAAGCGCGCCCGCGAGACCCGGGCCGCGCACCGCGGCGACCGCGTCGAGCTCGTCGAGGGAGGAGCCGGCCTCCACCAACGACTGTTCGATGACGTCACAGATCAGCTCGACGTGGGCGCGGCTCGCGACCTCGGGGACGACGCCGCCGTAACGAGCGTGGAGATCGGCCTGGCTCGCCACGACCGACGACCGGACCTCGCGGCCGTCGTCGACGACCGCGGCCGCGGTCTCGTCGCACGACGTCTCGATCCCGAGCACGCGCACGCGGCTCACGACCAGCCGCGGAGCCGCTCGACGACCGTAGTGCCGCGAATGCCCCGCTCGATGCCCTCGAGCAAACGGCCGTAGGACGCTTCGCTCACCTCGTACGACCACATGACGAGCGCGTCCTCACCCGTGTCGGCGTAGTACGCCTTGCGTACGCCGACCGCGACGAACCCGAACCGCTTGTACATCTCCTGCGCACCTCGGTTCGAAAGGCGCACCTCGAGCGTCATCGCGTGCGCGCCACGATCGATCGCCTCGTGCGCGAGCGTGAGCAGGAGCCGCGTTCCGATCCCGTGACGATGCCAAGCCGGGTCGACCGCGATCGTGGTCACGTGCCCGTCGGTGAGCGACATCATCAACCCGGCGTACCCGACGACCTCGCGTCCGACCTTGGCAACGACGTACGAGCGCGACGACCGTAACGCGAGCTCGCTGACGAACAACGAGTGCGACCACGGTCGCGGGTACACCTGCGATTCGATGCGCACCACGCCGCGCAGGTGCCGCCGGCGCATCGGGGTGACATGCACTTCGATGTCGATGATCTCGCGTTCGGCCGCCATCACACTCCCTTGCGGTTCCACGCGATCTCGGCGTCGCTCTGGCGCAGGTACATCGGCAACACCTCCGAAGGTGCGCAGAAGTCTTCGCGCTCATAGCGCGCCCGCGCCAGCTCGGCCAGGGCCGAGAGGCTCGGCGAGGCGTGCGCCGGACCCGCGAGCTCGACGCGACCCCCGAGCGGCTCGAACGCGTCGGCGAAGCGCAACGATCCGTCGCCGCACAACAACGCGTCCTCGCCTCGGGCTTCGAGCTCGGCGACGAGATCGTCGGGGGTGCCGAGCTCGTACTCGGAAACGCGCTGCACCCCACCCGGCACCTGCCGGTAGACGGCCCAGTAGAGCTCGTTGCGGCGCGCGTCGATGGTCGCGACCACGAGCCGGCGTGCGTACCGGAGTGGGTAGGCCAGCAGATCGAGGCTCGGGACCGGGATCACCGGTACGCGCAGCGACTGCGCGAGCACCTTCGCGGTCGTCACCCCCACCCGCAGGCCGGTGAACATGCCCGGTCCGATGCCGACGGCGACCGCTGACAACTGCGTGAGCTCGACTCCGCAGCGCTCGCAGCACCATGCGATGGCGGGCGCGAGCGTCTCGGCGTGCCGGGGCGGCGCGACCTCGGCGGTCCCGCCCAGCTCGACGCGCGCGAGCATGCCCTGCTCGTTCGCGAGCACCACACCCACCCGGCGGGTCGCGGTATCGAGGCCGAGGAGCAACATCACGCCGCTCCGAAGGGCGCCAGCGCGGCATCGAGCGCCGCGCGCCGCGGTGCCCAAGCCGGTCCGTTCGCGGCGATCTCGACGACGCGGCGGTCATCGTCGTCGTCCATGACGATTCGCACGTCGATGCGCTCACGAGGAAGTACTGCCGCGACCGCCTCTCCCCATTCGACGACCGTGACGCGACCGTCGAGCAGCTCCTCGAAGCCGAGATCGTGAAACTCCTGGATACGGTCGAGCCGATACACGTCGACATGCGCGACGGGGACCCGGCCCTCGTATTCCTGCACGATCGTGAACGTCGGGCTCGTCACCCGCTGCGTCACCCCCATCGCGCGCGCCAGACCCTTCGCGAAGGTCGTCTTGCCCGCGCCGAGGTCGCCGGTCAGCACGACGAGGTCGCCGACGCGGAGCTGGGATCCGACGGCCGCTCCGACCGCCTCCGTCTCGCTCGCGCCCTTCGTCGTCAACGACGGCATCGTCATGCTTCGGCAGTGCCGAGCGCGCGCTTGACGTGCACGAAGTCGGCACGCGCCTCGGCCAGCGCGCGGCCACCGGAACGCAGGACCGCCGAAGGATGCAATGTCGGGATCAGCACCGCCGCGTGACCCGCACGCGTGAACGCGAACTCGGTACCGCGCAACTTCGTGATGCCTTCCTTCGTCTGCAACAGGAGCTTCGTCGCGAAGTTGCCCAGCGTGACGATCACACGCGGCCGGATCAGCTCCAGTTGCCGGTCGAGCCACGGTGCGCACGCGTCGATCTCGTCCGGCTGCGGATCGCGATTGCCGGGAGGGCGGCACTTCACCACGTTCGCGATGTACACGTCGGCGCGGGTCAAGCCGATCCCCTCGATGAGCTGAGTGAGCAGCCGGCCCGCCCGGCCGACGAACGGCTCGCCCTGCAGGTCCTCTTGCTCGCCCGGCCCTTCGCCTACGAACATCAGCGCGGCATCGGCGCGGCCGACGCCGAATACCACCTGCGTCCG
>DATCCI010000083.1:0-4167 GCA_036511415.1 Acidimicrobiia bacterium | reverse complement strand
ACATGTCTCGGTGCCCGGGCGTCCTGGGATCCTCGCTGGCTCTTCGCGCTACGACGTCTGTGCCGGTCGAGGCGTTTCGACATCGTCCACTCCCACTCGCCGCTGACGACGATCGGAGCACGCCTCGTGCTGCGCACGCTGCCCCGGCGCGACCGCCCGATCCTGGTAACGACCGAACACAACGTCTGGGACAGTCACGCCCGCGCCACCCGACTCGCCGACGCGACGACCGCGCGTGGCAACGAGACGCATCTCGCGGTTTCCGAGGCGGTACGGGCGTCGATGCCGAATCGTTTGCGGCCCGGTACGAAGGTGATCCAGTACGGCGTGGACGTCGGTGAGGTGCGCGCGTCCGGAGCCGATCGTGAAGCGGCGCGACGCTCGCTCGGTGTGGGTCCGCATGACATTCTCATCGGGACGGTGGCGAACCTGCGCGCGACCAAGGGCTACCCCGACCTCCTCACGGCGGCGCGGATCGTCGTCGATCGCGTCGACAACGCGCGTTTCGTCGCGTTGGGCCAGGGTCCGATGCAGCGCGAGCTGCAACTCCAGGCCGATGCGCTCGACCTCGGCGATCGCTTCCGATTCCTCGGCTACCGCTCCGACGCCGCGTACGTCATGTCAGCCTTCGACATCTTCTGTCTCGCGTCGCACCACGAGGGTCTGCCGATCGCGCTCATGGAGGCGCTCGTGCTCGGTGTGCCGGTGGTGGCAACCGACGTCGGAGGCATCGCCGAGCTCGTGACCGACGGTCGAGAGGCGGTCCTCGTACCTCCGGGGGAAACGCAGCGCCTCGCCGACGCGCTCACCGCGCTCGCGCGCGACCCGGCGCGGCGAGCCGAGATGTCGTGCCGAGCGCGCGTCCGAGGCGACTCGCTCGACGCGGTGCGGGCAATACGCGAGGTCGAAGGCTTGTACCGACGGGTCCTCGCCCGGTGAGCGCGCAAACCTCGATCCAGGTGCGGCCCGCGACCGACGACGAGCGTCCGGCGGTGCTCCAGCTGCTGCAGGCATCCCTCGGATGGAACCTCGCCGAGGGGCTCGCCGACTACTTCGACTGGAAGCACCTCCGAAATCCCTTCGGCCGATCGCCGGCTTGGGTCGCAGTCGACCGCGACCGGATCGTCGGGTTCCGCACGTTCCTGCGCTGGGAATTCGAGAACCGTGACGGCGCGCGCGTGAGCGCCGTTCGGGCGGTCGACACCGCGACGCATCCCGACTACCAGGGGAGAGGCATCTTCCGCCTGTTGACGCTCGCCGCGGTCGAGGCCATGACGGCCGAAGGGGTCCAGTTCGTCTTCAACACCCCGAACGACCAGAGCCGTCCCGGATACCTGAAGATGGGATGGCATCAAGTGGGCCGCCCCCCTACCTCGGTGCGCGTACGTTCCTTGGGCGGCGTCGTCCGCATGCTCTCCTCGCGCGTTCCGGCGGACCGCTGGCCGCTGTCGGACGCCGCGGGATCGCCGGCCGTCGAACTGGTAGGCGATCCGCGCGTCGACGAGCTCCTCGCCGGGCTCTCGCCACCACGCGGCCTGCGGACGAATCGCACGCGGCGGTATCTCGAATGGCGTTACGGGTTCGCGCCGCTCGGGTATCGGGCGATCGCGGCCGGTCGTGATCCGGCCGAGGGCATCGCGGTGTTCCGGCTGCGACGGCGCGGGCGCGCCGCGGAAGCCGCGTTGTGCGAAGTCGTCGTGCCGCGCGGTGCGGCGCGCACGGCCCGTCACCTGGGGCGCGCGGTCGCCCGGGCGACGGGGGCCGACTACGTGGTGCGCCTCGGACGGGCGACACCGGCCGGCGGCTACCTCCCGCTCCCGAACCAGGGCCCGATCCTGACGTGGCGCGCCCTCGCGTCGACGGCCGCCGAGCCCCCGCCCCTCGACGACTGGGAGCTCTCGCTGGGCGACGTCGAGCTGCTCTGAGCGCTGTCATACTCGCAACCCGAATCTCCCAACCCGAATCTCCCAACCCGAATGTCGTGGCGCGCCGAAGCTCCCGGCCGTGCGAAGCCGACCCCGTGAAACATGACCGCCGAGGACCATGGCTGACGACGATCGCAGTCCAACTCGCAGGCCACGGGTCGGCGCCACGAGCAGCCGGACGCGATTGGTGCGCTCGCTTCGCCGGAGTCGAGCCGCGCCGATCGCCCGCGGTGCGGTGGCGCGTGCCGCCGCGGTCAGATCGCGGCTCGCGGCGCCGGATGGCGGCACGCAACGCCTCCGCGACCGAACGATGCTCGCGCTACGGGCCGCGCGCTCCCGCGGCCGCGCGCTCGCGCGCCTCGAGGCACTCACCGCCGAGATCGCCCGGCTGCCCGAACCACCTCGCCCGAGCTCGAGCATCTCGGTCGTCCTCCTCATCGACGGAACCCATACCGCACCGGCGCTTCCGGATGCAGGAGCGCGACGCGAGGTGATCGCCGTGCTGCGCGGGGCACATGCCCGCGCGCCGAGCTTCGCGACGCGCGTCCTGCCCGCCTTCGACGGCGAGTCGCTCGCTGGCGCCGCGGCTCGAGGTGCGCGACAGACACGCGGTGACCGACTGTGCTTCGCCCTGGCGACGACCGAGCACCTCGGTACCGGCTCGCTCGCGCGCCTGGACGCCGCGCTCCACGCAGATACCGTCGCGGCCGCCGCGCAGGTCGTGCACCCCGTTCGCGCGCGTTCGCGCGCGACCCCGCACGACGGGCTCGTCCGGCAATGCGGCTTCGAGCTCGCCGTCGACGACGACGCACCGGTCCTGGCGGCGCGCGCCGCGGGCGAGCACGCGCGCGTGTCTCCCCAACCGACGCCGATCGCCGGCGCGTCGGCCGCGTGCCTGCTCATCGACCGGACCGCCTACGAGACCGCCGGCGGACTGCCCGACTATGCCGACATCGACGTCGCGATGTTCGAGCTCTGCCGCCGGGTTCGCACGGGCGGCGACGTGGTCGTCGCGGTTCCCGACGCGATCGTGCTCGACCACCGTCCCGTGCCGACCGTGGAGAGCCTCACCCGCCCGATCCGCCGGGACGCGCCGGCCTGGAAGGCGCTCGTCGACGACGCCGGTCCGGCGCTGCTTCGGGAAGCTGCACCACTCGCCGGCAACCGCCTCCGCATCGCGATCACCGTCGCCGCGCCGTCGCGCAAGGTCGCGCCGCGCTGGGGCGACTGGCACCTCGCCCGGGCATTTTCCGAGGCGCTCGTTCGCGCCGGCCATGTCGTGCGCCTCCAGACGGCCGATGCGGCCGACGACGCGGCCGGTCGTTCCTGCGACGTGCACTGCGTCGTGCGCGGGCTCGCACCCGTTCGCCGAACGCGCGGCCAGCGTCACGTCCTGTGGATCATCAGCCATCCCGAGGCAATCGAGGTCGCCGAGCTCGACGCCGCCGACCTCGTCCTCGTCGCGTCGACTCGTTTCGCGACCGAGTTGCGGACGCGCACGCGCACGCCGGTCGAATCGCTCCTGCAGGCGACGGACCCCGGGCGGTTCCGTCCGCTCGCGCCGGAGCCCGATCACCGCCATGACGTCACCGTCGTCGCGAAGAGCCGCGACCAGTACCGCACCACGGTCGCCGACGCGATCGCGAGCGGACTCCGGCCCGCGATCTACGGCAGCGGGTGGGAGCAATTCGTCGATCCCGCACTGATCGTGAGCGACTACGTCGAGAACGACGATCTCGCCCGCGTCTACTCGTCGGCCGGTGTCGTGCTGAACGACCACTGGGACTCGATGCGCGCCTGGGGATTCGTCTCCAACCGGATCTTCGACGCGCTCGCGTGCGGCACGCCCGTGATCTCCGACGAGCTACCGGAGATCACCGAATTGTTCGACGGCGCGGTCCCGACGTACCGCGACGCCGCTCAGCTGCGCGCGCTCGTCGACGAGATCCTCGCCGATCCCGGCGCCGCTCGTATCCGAGCCGGTCGCGGCATGGACATCGTGCTCGCCCAGCACACGTTCGACCGGCGCGCGCAGGAGTTCCTCGACGCGTTGGCTCGTCACGGGCTCGACGCCCCGCCGACGGCCCGCCCCGAGCTACCCGGGAGCTAGGTCGGCGCCCGGCCGCGTGTCCACCATCTCGATCGCGATCCGGTGGTCACCGGGGCGCCGCTCGGGTCGGTCTTGCTCGGATCCCACCGCGAGAGATCGACGTCGAGTAGTTGCTCGAGACGCGCGACGTCG
>DATCCI010000082.1:0-11340 GCA_036511415.1 Acidimicrobiia bacterium | reverse complement strand
CACCGACTTCTTCACACCCATCGTCGACGATCCCTTCGACTGGGGACGGATTGCGGCGACGAACGCCCTCTCCGACGTGTACGCCATGGGCGGCACTCCGCTCCTCGCCTTGAACCTCGTCGGGTGGCCGCGCGACGAACTGCCGTTCGAGCTCCTCGCCCGGGTGCTCGACGGTGGCGCGGCCGCGGCGGGTGCGGCCCGGTGCCTGATCGCGGGCGGGCATTCGATCGACGACGCCGAACCGAAGTACGGGCTCGCGGTCGTGGGCACGGTCGACCCGACGCGCGTGCTCACGAACTCGGGAGCGCAGCCCGGTGACGCCCTCGTACTCACGAAGCCGATCGGGCTCGGCGTGATCTCGACTGCGGTGAAGCGCGAGGCCGCACCCCCCGAGCTGCTGGCGACGGCCGTCGCGGTGATGACAACCCTGAACGACACCGCGCGCGACGCCGCGCTCGCGGTCGGCGTGAACGCGGCGACCGACGTCACCGGGTTCGGCCTGCTCGGACACCTGCGAGAGGTGTGCGTGGCCTCGGGCGTCGGCGCGGTGGTGCACGCGAGCAGCGTTCCCGTGATCGAAGGCGTGCGGGAGCTGATCGGCGGCGGAATGGTCGCGGGCGGGACGCAGCGGAATCACGCCTTCGTCGCCGACGACGTCGACTTCGGCGATCTGGGCGTCGCCGAGCAGCTTCTCCTTGCCGACGCCCAGACCTCGGGCGGACTCCTGCTGTCGGTCCCGCGGGAACGGGCCGTTCGGCTCTTGGATGCGTGCCGGGCCGGCGGCACGCTGGCATCGGCCGTCGTCGGCGAGGTCATCGCCGAGCCGCCGGGCCGTCGGATCACGGTGCGGGCCTGAGGAGGACACCTATGGCCGAAGCCAGGGAGAAGTGGGACGAGGTCGGCGATCGATTCAGCGATCTGGGCCGGCGCCTCAAGGACCGTTTCGACGTCAACGCCGGAATCGGCGCCGACGAGCGCGAGAAGGTCAACGACGCGTTGCGTCAGCTCGGCGACGCGCTCGACGCGGGCTTCACCACGATCGGAGACTCGCTACGCGACCCCGCGATGCGCGACGAGCTGAAGACGGCGGGTTCGTCGATCGCCGACGCGATCTCGGCGACCCTGCGAGACGTCTCCGACGCGATCAAACGGCATTGAACGACTTCGTCGCGGGCAAACGGCACTGAACGACGTTGTTACGGGATGACGAGCATTCCGAGTTCGGCTTCGATCTGAGGGCGCGGCTTGAGGCCGAGTGACGCGCGCTCGAGCCGGCCGTTGCGGAAGAGCCCGATCATCGGGATGCTCTGTATCTCGTATTCCTGCGCGAGCTTCGGCTCGGCGTCGATGTTGACCTTCACGACCTTGTACGACGACCGGCGCATCGCCGCGATCGTCTCCACGATCGGCGAGACCTGACGGCACGGCTGGCACCACGGCGCCCAGAAGTCGACGATCACGGGCAACTCGCTGCGCAGCACCTCGGCATCCCATTGGGCGGTCGTGACCGACGGCACGAGCTCGACCGGATCGTCGGGTACGGGCTCGTCCGGCCGCTCGCCCGCGAGAACCTCCGACAGCCACGCTCGCGCGTCGCGCAGGCCTTCGAGCGCGACCTGGTGCTCCATTGGGTATTCGCGATAGACGGTCGGGACGCCGAACCCCCTGAGGTCGCGGGCGAGATCGCGCGACCGTTGCACGGGGATCAGCGGATCATCACGGCCGTGCTGCACGAGCACCCGGACGTCACGCGCGCCCTCGTCGACCGGACCGGTCATGGCCGCGGGGCTCATCGCGAGCACCCCCGCGGGCGGAACTCGTCGACGAGTGTCGGCCGGCGTGAACAGGCCGAGGGCGAGGGCGAGCCCGCCGCCTTGCGAGAAGCCGCCGAAGATCGCCTCGGCACGATCGAAGCCGAGCTGCGCACACTGCTCGTCGACGAGGGCGTCGAGCTCGTCGAGGGCGGCGGCGAACTTTCCGGCCACGTCGTCGCCGCCGACCATGTCGTACCACATGTAACCGGGCGTGCCCGGTGCCGCCATGGGCGCGCGGGGCATGACCGCCGCGAATTCGCCGTCGGGATCGAGGTAGGGAAGAAGGCCGCCGAGATCCTGCTCGTCGGCGGCATAGCCGTGCACGAGCAACAGCAGACGTCGGGCAGAGGATCCCTTCACCGTGTTCGTGACGAGCGTCATGCCTCGCAGGTTAGGTCAGGGTCTTGCGTGCTCATCTCGGGTCGCGGCGCCGGCGCTGGTGCGACGACTGCTCCGGTGCGAGCGTGTGCGCGGCCGCGACCAGCGCCAGGTGGGTGAACGCCTGCGGGAAGTTCCCGAGCAGCCGGCGCGTCGCCGGGTCGTACTCCTCCGAGAGCAGTCCGACGTCGTTCGCGAGACCCAGGAGGCGCTCGAACAACCGGCACGCTTCATCGCGCTCGCCCGCGAGCGCGAGCGCCTCGACCATCCAGAAGCTGCACGGCAGGAAGACGCCCTCCGGCTCGCCGATGCCGTCGACACTCGAGTCGGACGGGTCGTAACGCACCACGAAGCCATCGACGGTGAGCCCGTCCCGGATGGCGTCGATCGTCGAACGCACTCGCGGATCGTCACCGGGAAGGAACCCGACCAGCGGGATCATGAGCACCGAGGCGTCGAGCTCGCCGGACGAGAAGCTCTGGGTGAAGGCGCCCAGGCGTTCGTCGTATCCCTGGGTGCAAACGTCGGCGTGGATCTCGTCGCGAACTGCGCGCCAGCGGTCGGCCGGGCCGTCGTAGCCGGCCTGCTCGACCATCGCGACGGCGCGGTCGAACGCGACCCAGCACAAGACCTTGGAATGCGTGAAGTGCCGGCGCCCGCCCCGCACTTCCCAGATGCCCTCGTCGGGCTCGCGCCAGCGTTCCTCGAGGACGTCGAGCAGCAGCCGGGCCAGTGACCACGAGTTCGCGCTCGGGAGCGTGCCGGCGCGCGCCGCCTGCCAGAGCACGTCGAGCAGCTCGCCGTACACGTCGAGTTGCAGCTGGGAGTGGGCGCCGTTGCCGGTGCGCACCGGGATCGAGCTCTCGTACCCGGGCAACCACCCGAGCTCGAGCTCGGTGAGACGCCGTTCCCCACCGACCCCGTACATGGTCTGCAGCTTTCGCGGTTCGCCGGCGGCCGCGCGCAGCAGCCACTCGCGCCAGCGGAGGGCCTCACTCTGATAGCCGCCGATCATGAAGGCCTCGAGCGTCAAGGTCGCGTCGCGCACCCAGCAATAGCGATAGTCCCAGTTGCGCGTGCCGCCGAGCACCTCCGGCAGTGACGTGGTCGGCGCGGCGACGATGCCGCCGGTCGGCTCGTACGTCAGCGCCTCCAGGGTGAGCAGCGAACGCAGCACCGGCTCGCGCCACTCCCCCGAGTAGTCGCAACGCGCGGCCCAGTGCTCCCATGTCGTGGTCGTGTGCTCGATGAGCGCGCGCGCGTCGTCGGGAACGGGGCGGGGGTCGCTGGAGGGGAACCAGCCGAGCACGAACGGGACCTGCTCGCCGGCGGCGACCGTGAACTCGGCCGCCGACGTCGGCCCGCGACCGCGGAGGTGCACCGGCGTGCACAGCTCCAGACCGTCGGGACCGGCAACGGCGCGCCACCGGCCGTGGACACGGTGAACCCAGGGGACGATCGAGCCGTAGTCGAACCGCACGACGAGCTCGACCGCCATGTCGACCTGCCCGTCGAGGCCCTCGACGACCCGAACCAGCAAGGGACGGGCGTGCCCGAGCGCGAGGCAGTCGACGACCCGGACCCGTCCCGAGGTCGTCTCGTGCTCGGTCTCGAGAACCATCGTTCCCGGGCGGTACTGGCGGGACGTGCGGGCGCGACCGTCCGCCGGGGCGACCGAGAACCGGCCGTGCTCGGGCGCGCCGACCAGCGCCGCGAAGCACGCCGGCGCGTCGAAGCGAGGCGCGCACCACCAGTCGACCGATCCGGCGCGCGACACCAGCGCGGCCGTCCGCCGATCGCCCAGGAGTGCGTAGTCCTCGAGAGCCGGCACTGTGCGGAACCTATCTCCCAAGGCACTAGGTTCATCGTTCGATGACGACGGCACCGGCCCCGAACACGCTGGCCCCGAACACACTGGCCCCGAACACGCTGGCCCCGACCACGCTGGTAGGTGTCGACGTCGGCGGCAGCGGCGTCAAGGCCGCGCTGGTCGACCTCGGCACCGGTCAGGCGACCGGGCGCGTCCGCGTCGAGACGCCTCAACCCGCGACCCCCGACGCGGTCATGTCGGCGGTGCTGGGCCTCGTACGCCAATTCCCGAACCGCGGCACGATCGGCTGCACGCTCCCCGCCGTCGTCGCGAACGGCGTGGTGCACACGGCGGCCCACATCGATCCGGCGTGGATCGGCGCCCACGCCGCGACCCTGCTGTCGCGGGCGACCGATCGGCCCTCTGTCGTGCTGAACGACGCCGACGCGGCCGGCGTCGCCGAAGCTCGCTTCGGAGCGGCGCGCTCGCGCCGCGGGACGGTGGTGATGGTGACGATCGGAACCGGCGTGGGAACCGCGGTGCTCAACGACGGCGTGCTGGTCCCCAACGCCGAGCTCGGTCACATCTTCGTCAAGCGCCATCTCGCCGACACGTGGGTGTCCGACGCGACGCGCATGGCGGAGACGCTCTCGTGGAAGCTCTGGACGCGCCGCCTCGATCGCTACCTCGTGCAGCTCCACGAGATCCTCTGGCCGGAGCTCATCGTGATCGGCGGCGGCATCGTCAAGCACGCCGACAAGTTCCTCGATCGCATCGATCCCGATTGCGAGGTACGCATCGCCGAGCTCGGCAACCTCGCGGGCATCGTCGGCGCCGCGGTCGCAGCCGCCGCGCACGACCCCGCGGCCGTGGCCGGCCGGACCTGACATGCAACTCGGGATGATCGGCCTCGGCCGCATGGGCGCGAACCTCGTGCGGCGCTGCATGCAGGCGGGCCACGAGTGCGTCGTGTACGACCACGACGCAGCCTCCGTCGGCGCCCTCGCCGCGGCGGGGGCCACCGGTGCGAGCTCGGTTTCCGACCTCGTCTCGAAGCTGACACCGCCGCGCGCCGTGTGGCTGATGGTTCCGGCGGGCGTGACCGGCGCCGTGGTCGACGACGTCGCCGCACACCTGGCATCGGGCGACACCGTCATCGACGGCGGCAACACGCACTATGCCGACGACATCGCGCGCGCGACCGCGCTCGCACCGCGCGGGATCGACTACGTCGACTGTGGCACGAGTGGTGGGGTCTTCGGATTGGAGCGCGGCTTCTGCTTGATGATCGGCGGCCCCGATCAAGTCGTCCAACGGCTCGACCCGATCTTTCGCGCCCTCGCGCCCGGCCTCGGGACCGGAGAGCGCACGCCCGGCCGCGCGGGCGATCCGGCGCCCGAGGAGATGGGATACCTGCACTGTGGTGCAGCGGGCGCGGGGCACTTCGTGAAGATGGTGCACAACGGGATCGAGTACGCGCTCATGGCCGCGTACGCCGAGGGCTTGACGATCCTGCACCATGCCAACGCGGGCTCGCAGTCACGGACCGCCGATGCCGAGACCGCGCCGCTCACCCGGCCCGACCTCTACCAGTACGACCTCGACATTCCCAAGGTGGCGGAGGTGTGGCGGCGCGGCAGCGTCGTCGCGTCGTGGTTGCTCGACTTGACCGCGGCCGCGCTGCACGAATCGCCCGATCTCTCGGAGTTCAGCGGCCGCGTCAGCGACTCCGGGGAGGGGCGCTGGACGGTCTCCGCCGCGATCGACGAAGGCGTGCCCGCGCCGGTGATCGCGACCGCGCTCTTCGACCGCTTCATCTCCCAGGGCTCGGCCGACTACACGAACAAGATGCTGTCGGCGATGCGCAAGCAGTTCGGCGGCCATGAGGAGAAGAAGCCCGCCGGATGAGCCCGTGACGCCGGGCTACCCGGACGACTCCCAGTCGGGACGGTAAGGCATGTGGCTGCCACCGTCCGGATCGTTGCGCACCGCGAGCACCTGGTGGATCTGCGTGCGCCCGGCCTCGAAGTTGCACGCCGACGCGGCCATGTAGAGGCGCCAGACCCGGGCCCGGCCCGGGCCCACCAGGCGAACCGCGTCGTCCCAGTGGGCTTCCAGGTTCGCGACCCAGTGCCGAAGGGTCTGCGCGTAGTGCTCTCGCAACCCCTCGGCGTTGCGAGCCTCGAATCCCGCGCGCTGCACCCGGGTCACCACCGAGCCGACCTCGTGCAGCTCGCCGTCGGGGAACACGTAGCGGTCGATGAAACCGCGGTGCGCGAAGGCCGGTCGCGACCCGGGCCGTTTGGCGATGCCGTGATTCAGCAGGCGCCCGCCCGGACGCAAGAGCGAGAAGAGTCGCTGAAAGTACTCGTCGAGCCGCGCGAGACCGACGTGTTCGAACATCCCGATCGAGCTGATCGCGTCGAAGGGAGCGTCGTCGACGTCGCGGTAGTCCTGCACCCGGATGTCGACACGATCGGCGAGGCCGGCTCCGCGCACGGCCTGACGCGCCCATTCGGCCTGGCGCGTGGAGAGCGTCACGCCGACGGCGTAAACGCCGTGCTCGCGCGCGGCGTGCATGACCATGCCGCCCCATCCGCAGCCGACGTCGAGCAACCGCATTCCCCGACGGAGTCCGAGCTTGCGGCACACCAACTCGTACTTGGCGGCCTGGGCGGCTTCGAGCGTGGTCTCCGGCCCTGCGAAGACGGCGCACGAATACGTCATCGACGGACCGAGCATGAGCCGGTAGAAGTCGTTGGACACGTCGTAGTGGTGCGCGATCACGGCGGCGTCGCGTTCCTTGCTGTGGCGCCGCCCGCGCACCCGGGCCTCTTCGGGCGGGGGCGACAACGGCTTCAACCCGTCGACACCGACGGCGCGCGCCAGTGCGAGCCACTCGCGCGGGGTCACCTTCACGTCGGGCAGGTTTTCGCGCAGCGCCAACACTTCGAAGATGTCGCCCTCGACCTCGATCTCGCCGGCCACGTACGCACGCGCGAAGCCGATCTCGCCGGGCGCGGTGAGTACGTAGCGGAGCGCCTTGGGCGACCGGACGACGATGCGCGACGCCGTGCCGGGTGGGCCGAGATGGCTGCCGTCGTAGCAGTCGATTGCTACGGGAAGGTCGGTGCCGAGGAACCCGGCGATTGCGGCCGCGAGACCGAACGGGGGCGCAGTCGGTGTCGCATAGTCGATCGGACGCTCGTGAACCTGCACAGCCACCTCCAAAGGCGAAGACTCGTGCTCTACCCAGGTTGCACGCGCATCGTTCCTGATTCACAGGAAGCTTTCAAGAGGAAGCCGCTCGAGGGGATTTCGGGCTCAGGAGGTCGGGTTCTGGAGTGGCCGCCAGTAATGGCCGGGGCCGAGGAACCGGTGTTGGCCGGCCGGGCCGTCGCTGCCGGCGACGTAGTCCTCGGGCGCGCCGTGCTGCCACGCGGTGAGGATCGGGTCGACGATGCGCCACGACCATTCCACCTCGTCGAACCGCAGGAAGGGCGTGTGGTCGCCCTCGAGCACGTCGAGCAACAGCGACTCGTACGCCGTTGCCTCGCGGTCGTCGGGGCTGGCGTAGTCGGCCCGGAGCACCGACTCACGTGCCTCGAGCTCCAAGCCGGGCTGCTTGGTGCGCACGACCAGTTCCGTGCACTCGGCGGGGCTCATGCGGAACACCAACCAGTTCGGTTCGGCGTGCTCGAGGGGGGTGTGGCGGAACAGGCGGGTCGGGGGCTCGCGGAAGCGGAACACCACCTCGTGCGCCTTCGCGGCGAGCCGCTTGCCCGAGCGCAGTAGCACCGGAATGCCCTCCCATCGCCAGGTGTCGACGTGTAGCTGCACGGCCGCGAACGTGTCGGTGTGCGAGACGGGGTCGACGCCGGGCTCGGCCCGGTAGGCGATGCGCGGTTCGCCGTCGACGAGGCCGGCCGAGTACTGACCGCGGACCGCATCGACGTCGGGATCGACATGTTGCACCGACTTCAGCACCTCGACCTTGTGGTCGCGAATCATCTCGGCGTCCCACAGCGCCGGCGGTTCCATCGTCGCGAAGGTCATCATCTGGATCAGGTGGTTCTGCACCATGTCGCGCAGCGCGCCGATGCCGTCGTAGTAGCGAGATCGGCCTTCGACGCCGAGGGTCTCGGCCACCGTGATCTGGATCTCGTCGACGTGACCGGAGTTGAGCACCGGCTCGATGAACCGGTTCGCGAACCGGAACACGAGCATGTTCTGCACGGTCTCCTTGCCGAGAAAATGATCGATCCGGTAGATCTGGTCTTCGCGCCAGTGCGTATGCAGCTGCTCGTTGAGCGCGAGCGCCGTCTGGAGATCGGTACCGAAGGGCTTCTCGATCACGAGACGGCGAAAACCCTTGGTCTCGTCGGCGAGGCCGGCCTTCGCGATCTTCTCGGCGGCATCGGCGAAGACGCCGGGCGGGAGCGCGAGATAGAAGATCGCGGGACCGTCGAGAATCGACTTCAACCCGCGCAGCGAGGCGACCGAGATGTCGCCGCCGTGGAACTCGATGCGTTCGACGAACTTGTCGAAGTACTTCTTCTCGACATCCATGCCCTGCATGTCGATCGCGGCGCGTAGGTTCTCGTGGAACTGATCGGTCGTCCATTCCTGGCGTGCGTAGCCGATGACCTTCAGATCCTCGAGCCGCTCGCGGTATTCGAGCGAGAGCAGTGCCGGGAACAACAGCCGGGACGCGAGATCGCCCGATGCACCGAGCACCACGAGCGTCGGTTGGTTGCTCACGCGTTCTTCCTCGGGCTCACGGCTGGCTCCTCGGGCTCAGAGCAGCTCCCGCTGCGTCAGGCTACGGAAGGCAAGGTAACCGGGAATGATCGGCAGCCAGAACGTCGCGAGACGGAAGGCAAGGACACCGGCCACCGCCGGTCCACTGGCGATTCCCACTCCCGTCAAGCCCGCGATCAATGCCGCTTCGACCGCGCCCACCTTGCCCGGCGTCGGTGCAGCCGAGGCAACGGCACTGCCACCCAGGTATACGGCGGTCACGTCGAGCCACGAGGCGTGGGCGTGGAACGCCGTGAGCGCAAACCCCAGCGCGACGACGTACGACGCGAGCACGAGGAACGCGCCGCCGAACATCTGTGCGGCCTTCGTGGGCCGGCGTACGACGGCGAGAAGGTCGCGTCCGGTCCGCTCGGTCGGCAGCAGGATGTGCTTGCGCCCGAACGACGTCTCCAGCACGATCCCGACGAGCGACGACAGCACCGCGGCTGCCACGAGCAGCACCCAGCCGCTCGGCAGGTGCACGGCGGGCAGTCCGGTGTGACCGAGCAACGTCGCGCTGATGACCAGCGCGGCGATGTGCACGACGAAGCCGACCGTACCGTTGAGTGCGACCGCGCCGACCGCGTCGCCCTTCGACACACCGCTGCGCTCGAGGTACCGGACGTTCACGCCCATCCCGCCGAGCCCCGCCGGCGTGATCTTGTTGCTGAAACTGCTCGCCAGTTGCGTGACGAACGTACGGCCGTACGCAAGGGGCACGAGCACCGCACCCGACAACGACAGCGCGGCGGCCAGGAAGGTGCCGATCGAGGTGAGCAACGCGAGCACGAGCCATCCGGACTCGGCATGTCGGGCCGCGGTGAACGTCTGATGGAATTCTCCGACCTGCGGCAGGAGCAGGTAGGTGGCGATCAGCAGGGCGACCAGGGTGAGGACGGACCGCGCGCGCACGCGCGTGAGCGGTTCGAGCTTGACGTGCTCCGCGCCGACGGCATCGGCCGCCTGGTTGCGCACCTCGTCGAGGAGGCCGCGATGGTGACGCAGCGCGCGCCTCGTCTTCGTGGCGAGTGCGAGTGGTTGTATCAGCGGGAGTGCCGCGGTCACCACGGGCTTGCCGAGTGTGGCGACGGCGGTGTCGACCGCGCGCTGCGGACCGACGACCAGCGCCAGCGAGCCGAGGAGCTCCGCCACGTCCTGCGCGAGGGCCCGATCACTCGCACCGGCCTCCGCGTAGCCGAAATCGACGATCCACGGTTGGTTGGTCTGGTCGAGCATCACGTTGTGAAGACTCAAGTGGCGGTGCGCGATACGCGCCGCGCCCAGGCACGCGACCTCCTTCCACAGGGCCGTCGCGGTCGCGTCGTCGAGAGCCGAAGCCTCCTCGCCGATCGCCCGCCCTTCGATCTGCGACAGTACGAGAACACTCGGTCCGGGATGCGCCGAGGTGATCGCGAGCGGCAAGGCGGCATGCACGCCGGCGTGCGCGGCGAGCGACGCGAGCAGCGCTTCGTGTTCCACCCGCTGCTTCGCGGTCGCGAACGGCGCCTCGTCCTCGATATGGCGGAATGCGAGGTAGCGGCCGACCGCGGCCAGCGCATCGGCGTCACGGTGCTCACGGTCGACCGCCTTGACGAAGACCCGGGTTCCGTCTGCGAGGGTCGCGTCGAAGGGGGTCGAGTCGTTCCCGTGGTCCGGAAGGGGCGTCAGCTCCCGCACCGGGTAGTGACCCGCGCCGAGCACGCGCAGCACGAGGCCGGCATCGAGCTCGCGGGACGGGGTTCCGATCGCCAGGTTGACCAGCGCGCCGATCGCCGAGCCGAGAGCGATCCCGCCGATGACGTCGAGCGGGAGGTGCGCGCCCACGTACACCCGCGCGATCGCGACCAAACCGACCGCGGTCCAGGCCGCGCGCCGGGCCGGTCGCGGAAGGTACGGAGCCACGCCCGCGACGAGGGCCGTCGCGGTCGTCGTGTGCCCGGACGGGTAACCGAAGTCGGTGATCCGCGGCCCGCGGACGATCAGGTGCGTCAACAGCTCCGCCGGCCGTCCGCGCCCGACGAGCTGCCGCATGAAGTGGGCCACGACCGAGCCCGCCCCACCCGCGAGGCCGGCGGAGAGCGCCATCCACGGGCGCCGGAACGCGAGTGCAAGTGCGGCGACGGCGATGACCGCGGCCAGCGACCCGAGCTGCATGACGACTTCGAGCGGGATGTGCAACGCGTCCGGTAAGTCGTTCACGAACCGGAACAGGTCGATCTCGAAGGTGCTGGGCACCGGCATCCGCGCAACGCCCGCCCCCGCGCCCACGACCGCGCATCCCAGCCCGAGCCGGAGGAGGTCGGCCGGATGCCGCTGGCGCGTGCTCAAGCGCGCATGTGGCTGGAGAGGTCGCCGAACAGTCGCGGATCGAAGACCCGCTCGGCGAACTCCCAGCGGCCGTCGACGAGCGCGAACCGGTCGCGGTACTCGCCCGCCAAGATGGGGTGCAGCCCGAGGTCGGTGACTTGGAGCACCGTGAAATAGCTCCGGGCCTGCGCCGTCGATCCGTCGATCGTCACGGTGACGTTCGTGAGCTGG
>DATCCI010000081.1:0-2367 GCA_036511415.1 Acidimicrobiia bacterium | reverse complement strand
CGATCATCACCGGCGCCGGCCAGGGAATCGGGCGGGGGATCGCCCGCCGCTACGTGACCGAAGGTGCCGCGGTCGTGATCGCCGAACGCAACTCCGAGACGGGAGCCTCGGTCGAGCGCGAGCTGTGCGACCTCGGTGGCGAGGCTCGGTTCATATCCACCGACGTCCTCGACGCCTCGCAGGTGACCCGGATGGTCGATGACGCGGTCCAGCACTTCGGGCGGGTCGACATCCTCGTCAACAACGCGTACGCCGCCGGGCACCCCGACCGGCTCGAGCGAAAGCCCGTCGCCGACCTCGACCTCGCCTTTCGTGGCGGCCCGGTGCACACCTATCGCGCCTTGCAGGCCGTGTTCCCCCACTTCAAGCAGCAGCGCTGGGGTCGGGTGATCAACTTCGTGTCGCTGAACGGCGTCAACGCCCATATGTACAGCGCCGATTACAACGCAGCCAAGGAGGCGATCCGCGCGATCACGCGCACCGCCGCGCGCGAATGGGCCCGGCACAACATCCTGGTCAACGCCATCGCGCCGGCAGCGGCCTCCCCGGCCTATTTGTCCTTTGCGGAGGCCGCACCCGAGAACGCCCGAGAGATGCTGAAGCAGAACCC
Source organism: Acidimicrobiia bacterium (assembly GCA_036511415.1). GTDB lineage: Bacteria > Actinomycetota > Acidimicrobiia > IMCC26256 > PALSA-610 > PALSA-610. The sequence goes on along the minus strand of DATCCI010000081.1, from coordinate 1,757 downwards.
GATGGGTCGAATGGGTGACCCCGAGCACGACATCGGCGGCGTCGCACTCTTCCTCGCCAGCGACGACAGCGACTACGTGACGGGCAACACCATCTTCGCCGACGGCGGTAGCCACATCAACGGCGTGCAATGGGACCCGCCCATGCCCGACTGATGTCCTACGAGACCCTCCGGTGCACGAGTGTCGACGTCGACGGCGGCGTCGCCTGGGCGAAAATGGATCACCCGCCGATGAACCTCTGGGATCCGGTCCTCACCAGCGATCTCGTCGCGCTCATCAGCGCCTTCGAAGCCGACGAGGGAACGCAGGTCCTCGTGCTCACGAGCGCGGACCCCGAGTACTTCATCGCCCACGCCGACGTGGAGATGATCCTCGGTCTGCCGACGGACACGAGCGCCTCTGGTGACCAGCCGGCACCCATCAACCAGCTGCTCGAGCGGCTGCGGATCATGCCGAAGATCTCGATCGCGCTGCTGCGCGGGATCGCGCGCGGTGGCGGGTCCGAGATCGCGCTGGCCTGTGATCTCCGCTTCGCGACACCCGAGGCTCGGCTCGCCCAGCCTGAGGTCGCGCTCGGCATCATCCCCGGCGCCGGTGGCACGCAACGTCTCACCCGACTGGTCGGCCGCGCCCGAGCCCTCGAGATCATCCTTGGCTGCGGCGATGTGACGGGCGCGGAGGCCGCGTCGATCGGGTACGTCAACCGGGTCGTCGACGCCGCGGTCGTCGACGACGTCGTGCGCGCCCTCGCGTATCGAATAGCGTCGATGCCTCCCCGGGCGGTCGCCGCGGCCAAGCGGGCGATCGACGCCGCGTCGACTGATCCGACCCCGGGTCTCGCGATCGAGGGCGCCGCGTTCCAAGAAAGCCTCCAGCACCCCGAGGCGGCTCGGCGCATGCGCGAGTTCCTCGCGGTCGGCGGGCAAACCCGAGACGGCGAACGGGACCTGGAAGCGATCCTCGACCGGCTCCGACCGCGGTGACCGACTTCGCCGGCCGAGTCGCGTGGATCGCCGGGGCTGCCCGTCGGCCAGGAATCGGGCGAGCCACCGCGGTCCAGCTCGCCCGGCGCGGCGCCGACGTGGCGTGCGTCGACGTCGTGAGCGACGCCCCGGCGGACGACGAGTCGTACCGGGTCAGCCGGGCCGCGTTGGATGCCACCGCGGCGGCGGTCATCGCGGAAGGACGACGGGCGCTCACGCTCCCCGTCGAGCTCACCGATCCGGGCGCGGTCGACGAGTCGGTCGCGGCAACGATCGACGCGTTCGGCCGGATCGACGTGTGCTGCAACCTGTCCGGCGGAACCGGCCCCAACCTCGGGAACGGAGCGCTCGTCGGGCTCGAGCCGAGCTCGTGGCACGCGACCCTCGACGCCAACCTCACCGCGGTGTGGCTCGGGGCGCGAGCCTGCGCCCGCCGCATGATCGAACAAGGAGACGGCGGAGCGATCGTCAACCTGTCGTCGTCCGCTGGCGTGGCAGGCGAGGCCGGCTTCGGCGCGTTCTCGGCCGCCCGTGCCGGAGTGATCCGCCTCACCGAGGCGCTCGCGACCGAGCTGGCATCAAGCCGGGTCCGCGCCAACGCGGTCTGTCCCCTCGGTGTCTCACCGCGCGGCGGCGGTGGCAACCCCGGTCTCGAGCATGGCGTCGCCCGTCGGGTCGGGGGGCTCGAGGAGTGGGTGCGCGCCACCATCCCCCTCGGACGGATGCAGAGCCCCGACGAGACTGCCGCGGTCATCGTCTTCCTCGCCAGCGAC
>DATCCI010000080.1:0-2232 GCA_036511415.1 Acidimicrobiia bacterium | reverse complement strand
TTCGCATCGACGCGCTCGTCGCGCAGGAGCAGCATCTGAAAGGGAAGCCTGCCCCGGACACCTACCTGGCCGCGTCCGACGCGCTCGGCATCCCACCTGCTCGAGCGGCGGTGTTCGAAGACGCTCTCGCCGGTGTCTCTGCGGCGAAGGCAGGCGGGTTCGGGTTCGTGGTCGGAGTAGACCGCGCAGGTCAAGCGGACGCGCTACGCGAGCATGGAGCCGACGTCGTCGTGCAAGATCTCGAAGATCTCCTCGACTTGCAGTAGGTCAGTCCGCCGCGATGTCTGCGACCTGCGCCTTCGTCATCGCGATGAGATCTTCGGTCCGCACGCGCAGTGACGTGTCGTGCGCACCGCCGTCGAAGACGAGATGGTCCAGCCTCGTGAGTGTGTGGTCGACGACGACGCGGTCGCCGGCAGGCCCGCCGAACGGCGGCACCGCGCCCAGCTCGAACTGCGGATACGCGCTCACCAGCTCGGCTTCGGTCATCAACGCGACTGTCTTCGCAGAGACAGCGTCGGCGAGCTTCGAGATGCTCAGGTGCCCCGACGCAGGCACGACCGCCCGGATGCATGCGCCCTCTTCGTCGAGCGCGATGACGGTCTTGGCCACAGCCTGCGCGAGCACGCCCAGTGCGCGCGCCTCTGCGGCGGCGCTCGTCGTGCGCCGATGGGGCAAGAGCTCGAACTCGGCGTCCGCGCTCCGCAGCGTCTCGACCAGGAGCTTCGTCGTGGCCGCGACGTCCGGTGTTGCCCGAGCAGCGGCGCTCTGCCGCTCGATGCTGGTCGCCTTGCCGGGATAGAGGATGCTCTGATGCCCGTCGTCCCAGCGCACCGCGTAGTGCGGATGGTCGGGCTGGCCAAGAACCTCGATGACCTCACCGATGCGCGGGGACTCACCGACCCGGCGGCCGCTCACCACGACAACGTCGCCGTGCTCCACGGCCCGGCTCCCCAGGGTCACGGACATGACGCCTCCCCTCGGTTGTTGGCCCCCACAGGATCCACCGGCGGGACGAGCCGGGCATCAGTCGGGACACCGATCGTCGTAAGCGGATTCCCCTATCCGGGCTCCGCTCGCTCAAAGGGTCCGCCGCTGCGCACCCCGGGGTGGTGCGCAGCGGCGAGCTTTGCGGATCAGACCAGAGCGGGCACCAGCACCTGCTGGGCGAGCTCGACGAGCCGGGTCGAATAGCCCCACTCGTTGTCGTACCAGGCGATCACCTTCACCTGCGTCCCATCGATCACGCTCGTGAGGGGCGCGTCGAAGACCGCCGAGAATGACGACTTGACGATGTCGGACGAGACGATTGGAGCTTCGCTGTACGCGAGGATGTCGCTCGCACGCTCATGGAAGAGCGCGTTGATCTCCTCGACGGAGGTCTCACGCTTGGTCTCGACCGTGAGATCGACGATCGAGCCGGTCGGGATCGGCACGCGCACCGCGAAACCGTGCAGCTTGCCGGCGAGCTCCGGAATCACGAGGCCAAGCGCCTTCGCAGCGCCGGTCGAAGTCGGCACGAGATTCACGGCCGCCGCCCTCGCGCGCCGTGGATCCTTGTGCGGCGTGTCCACGAGTCGCTGGTCGCCGGTGTAGGCGTGGATCGTGGTCATCAGGCCGTGCCGGATGCCGACCGTCTCGTGCAACACCTTTGCGACCGGAGCGAGACAGTTCGTCGTGCACGACGCATTCGAGATGACGTCGTGCAACTCCGCGTCGTACGCGGGGAAGTTGACGCCGAGGACGATGGTTGCGTCCGCGTCCTTCATCGGGCAAGAAACGACGACCTTGCGCGCGCCCGCATCGAGATGCTTCGCAGCCTCCTCACGAGTCTTGAACCGTCCGGTGCACTCGAGGACGACATCCACGCCGAGGTCACCCCACGGCAGCGCCGCCGGGTCGGACTCGGCAAACACGGGGAGCTCGACCTCGTCCACGAAGATCGAGCCGTTCTTCGCCTCGATCTTTGCCGGAAACGCGCCGTAGACGGAATCGCGCGCGAGCACGTTCGCCAGCGCTTCCACATCGGCGATGTCGTTGATCGCGACCCATTCGATATCGGCGCCCGACTCGATCGCCGAGCGGAATGCCGCCCGGCCGACGCGGCCGAAGCCGTTGATTGCTACACGTGTGGCCATGGTCTTTCTCCTTGCCTCGTAGACAGATGAACCGGTAGATCGCTTCCGTCCGAGCGGCGGTCGACCTCGATGAGCGCAGAATCGTGCGCGAGCG
>DATCCI010000079.1:0-8606 GCA_036511415.1 Acidimicrobiia bacterium | reverse complement strand
GACGTGATCGACGGTTTCGTAGGGTCGGTGCCGAGCCTGCACCGACAACGTTCGGCCGTCACGATGCACGCGCACCTGTGTCATCACGGCGGGATGTAGACGCCTGCGAGCGATCGTGACCGCGCTTTCAGGTGAGCCGTTGGGGAGTGGTTCTGCGCTCGCGACTTCGTAGTCGTCGACGCCGAGAACCCGCGCGAGTTGATCGGCCACCTCGCGCGGGATGGCAGACTCAGCGACTTCGAGGAACACCTCGACGGTCTTCGCGTCGACGAACGCCGAGACAACCCGGGCGTCAGCGCCGATGGTCAGCGCTCGCATTTCAGTCGCCAAGCGTTGTCGCTCGGCTGGGTCGTCCACCAAGAACGTGACCCGAAACATCGCCCTGACGATACCGCCGAGAGTCGAGGTCCGGCGCGCGGCTCTGAGAATGTTTCTGTCGGGTAAGGGATCGGCAAGCGCACGGCCAAAGATCTTGTCGATGGCGAGTGTTCGGGGTTTCGTGCCGAGGTGTTTCTGCGATGATGCGGCCGAGTACCGGGTCAACCGTCGCGCGATCTCGGTGAGGCGTGATTCGGGGATGTGCGGCGAGACATCGCTGCGCGCGGGTGCTGGGTCTGAACATGGAGGTGTTGGGCGTGCGCCCGAAACTGTCGATGAACCTGGGCGCTCTCGGGTTGGTGGTCGCGGCCGCGTGTGGCTCGTCTGGTAGCGGACGCTCGCCTGTTGCGTCGTCGGGTATTCACAAGATCCGGCACGTCATCGTGATCATGCAAGAGAACCGGTCGTTCGATGACTACTTCGGAACGTATCCGGGCGCGGACGGTATCCCGATGGCGCACGGGATACCAACGGTGTGTGTGCCCGATCCGGCCCACGGAGGCTGTGTCCGACCGTATCCCGATCATGCTGATGTGAATGGCGGCGGACCACATGGTGCGCCGCAGGCCCGCGCTGACGTCAACCACGGGAAGATGGACGGGTTCGTGAAGATGTCGGAGCTAGCGCAACGCAACTGCGCGGACGCGACAAACCCGAACTGCGCCGCGAACGCCGGAAATGGCGTTGACGTGATGGGATACCACACCCAGAGCGACATCCCGAACTACTGGGCCTACGCGCACGACTTCGTGCTGCAGGACCACATGTTCGAGCCGACCGCGTCGTGGAGCCTGCCTGAGCATCTCTTCCAGGTCTCGGAGTGGTCGGCGAATTGCACACACCACAACAACCCGGCCAGTTGCGTCAACGCAAACATGCCCACACCGCGGCCACCGAACGGGAACGCGAAGAATCTGGCGAAACAGAAGAGCGCGCCGATCTACGCCTGGACGGATCTCACCTACCTGCTCCACCAGCACCACGTGTCATGGGGCTACTACGTCGTTGCCGGGACCGAGCCCGACTGCGCGAACAGCGCCGCACTCAACTGTCCCCCGGTCCACCAGAGCGACAGGACCCCCGGGATCTGGAATCCGCTGCCGTACTTCGACACCGTCCGCAACAACGACCAACTCGGAAACATCCAACCGGTCAACAACTTCTACAAAGCCGCGACGAACGGCACCCTGCCTGCCGTCTCGTGGGTCGTCCCATCCGGCAACGTGAGCGAACACCCGCCGAAACCCATCAGCAGTGGCGTCGCGTACGTCACCAGTCTCGTCAACGCAGTGATGCGCAGCCCACAATGGGACTCGACCGCCATCTTCTTGGCCTGGGACGACTGGGGCGGCTTCTACGACCACGTCGTCCCCCCGACCGTTGACCACAACGGCTACGGGTTACGCGTCCCGGGCATCGTCATCAGCCCCTACGCCAAACACGGCTACATCGACCACCAAACCCTCAGCTTCGATGCGTACAACAAGTTCATCGAGAACGACTTCCTCGGCGGTCAACGCCTCAACCCGGCGACCGACGGTCGACCCGACCCGCGACCGGACGTGCGCGAGAACGCCGCCATCCTCGGCGACCTCTCCGCCGACTTCGACTTCACCCAGCAGCCCCACAAGACACTCATCCTGCCGACACAGCCCCACACCACACTGATCGGCCAACCGACGTCGAAGTGGACGTTCCCATGGGCATCCCTCGCGGTCGCTCTCGGCGGAGTGATGTTCGCGGTCGCGTGCACCATCCTCGTACGCTCCAAGAACCGCTCAATCGCCCACCTTTGACGCCAGCACAGCCGTCGCCGAATCCGCCGTGCAGGCGGCACCGCGAGCACATCGGCCGTGAACGACAACCCAGGACGGCGTTCTCGTGGGTGGCGACGTTGGTCGGGCGCGGAGGAGACTGCGTAAATGTTCGAGGTCGTTGTCGTCGGGACCGATGGTTCGGAGTCGGCGGGCGTCGCCGTTCGTGAGGCGACGGCCCTCACAGCGCTGACGAACGGCACGCTGCCTGTCGTGACCGCGTACCGGCCAGTGTCCGTCACCAGCGTGGCGATGGCAGCGACAGCCGGAGCGGCGACCGTTCACGTCGAGGCAGTGAACCGGGGAGCCGCCACCGAGACCGAACAGGAGTGCAAGCATGCCGTCGCAGACGCGCGCCGCCAAGGCGTGAAGTGCGAAGTGCATGCCGTCCCCGGCGAACCCGCCGACGCGCTCATCGCGGTCGCCAAGGAAGTCAGGGCCGACCTGCTCGTGGTCGGCAGCCGGGGCATGAGCGGCGCACGCCGGTTCGTGCTCGGCAGCGTGCCGAACAAGGTGTCGCACCACTGTCCATGCAGCCTGCTGATCGTCGACACCACAGCCGACTGATCAATACAGGCATCCGGCGCGTCGAGAGATTCGGCGGGGTCGGGAACGGCTCGGTCGCCCGGCGCTTTCGGGTTGAAGTGCAATGAGTTGTAGGTCGGCGCGGAGTCGGAAGAACGACCGATGGTGAATGCGGTATGGCGTCGGCGAACGGACGCCACCATCCGCCAGCGCGTTGTAGAGGCGGTCGGTCTCGCATGCCCTGGAACGCCTACTGGGGCACCTGCCTCGATCGCTTCGGCGTGCGTTGGATGTTCAACTGCTACCAGCCTCAGGCGTAGCCCCGGCGCGCAGCATCACGACGCTCGTCCTATTACGGGCGCACGAGGTTCGTTCCCGCTTTGTGAGCCGGTGGCGGCCGCGTGGCATCCTGGCCGGACGCCGAGCGCGGGCTTCACGATGGAAGGGTGCGAATGAAACGAGCAGCGCCCGCGTCGATCGCGACCGGTGCCGGAAACCTGATTGTCCACCTGATCGTTGCTGCCATGTGGGCTGCTGTCCTGGCTGCGTGCAGCACGTCCGGCGGCACGCGACCTCCCGCTGCCACCGTGCCGAGCACCGTGTCGACCAGCACCACAGCGAAGGCCACAACCACGACAACCACCCCGCGCGACATCTACCGGGTGAGGCAGGGCGACACGTTGTCGAGGATTGCCAACCAGTTCCGCGTGTCGATCTCGGCCATCGTCGCTCGCAATCACCTCGCCAACGCCGACCACTTGCGCGAAGGACAGACGCTGGTGATCCCACCCGCCCCACCGCGCAAGCTGGCCGTCAGCCCGCGCGAGGGAAAACAGGGGCAGGCGTTTCAGATCACGCTTACTGGTGCGGTGCCGTCCGAGACGATCAAGTTCGAGATCGACTCCCCGAAGACCAAGTACACGGGCGGACCGCATACTGCGTCGGCCGACGGCACGGTGATCGCCACGTACCAGGTCGCACTCAGCGATCCTACGGGCATCTACAACGTCACTGCGACGGGCAATCGGGGCACCAGGATGAGCGCGACCTTCGTTGTCGCCGCCGCCGCAACCACGACGGTCACCTGAAGAGCCCGGCGATCTTCGTCCTCACGCGCCGCTGGGTCCAAGGAAATGAGACTGCGTCGCGCGGCGCGTCGCGCGGCGCGTCGCGAGGCGCAGCCGAGCGACGGGCGACGTGTGGGGGCGGCGGATCCGCCGCACTGCTTCACAGGCTCCCAGAGTTTGTGTCTTTGGTTGGTACCTAGTAACTAAACGTCAAGCAGCAGCAGCAGCAGCAGACTCCTTAGCGAGCACATAGGCAATACGGCAGGGACGGCAGTAGATCTTCTTTCTGGCGTCTCTTCCTATGAACGATGCCTGCGCGAGGCTGCCACGGACACGCTTGGTTACCTTGCCGTACTTGCCGTCCGCACCCTTGCCGGTCGAGACGTGAACGTCGTAGACCCCCACGCCTGCCTTGTAGACCCCTGTTGCTACCCGTTGGGCCCCATCCGCGCGCCGTTCGTAGACGATTCGTAGAAAACGCTACCGGGACGCGAGAAAGGGCACCTGGCGCGGTGCCCTCCATGTGGTTTGACCTGGCATTTTGTGGTCGGGCTGGCGGGATTCGAACCCGCGACCTCTTGACCCCCAGTTACCGCCCGAACGTCCCGCTCGGTCTCACCACGTCTCACGCTCCCCCACCGACCAGGCATTACGCGAAGGCCTCCCGAGCAGTTGTCTCGCTACGTCTCGGTACGTTTCTTAGGTAAAACCTTAGGTAGCGCAGCTCGCCGCTCCGTCGTGTCGAGATTTGATCCGCAGGGCTCAGGTGAGTCCGAGCGTGCGCATGACGCGAGGCGGTCGAAGTCCGCGCGATCAGATGAGGTCGGGGTCGGTCACGACCTCGACCAACGCCGGTCCCTCGTGCGCGAATGCGGCGGCGAGCGCGTCGTCGAGTTGCCCGCGCTCGGTGACCCGGGCGCCGAACGCACCGCAGAGTTGCGCGTAGGCCGCGAACTCGGGGTTGTGCAGCGACGTCTGCCACACGTCCCACTCGGCCGCGCGCTGTTCCTTGGTGATCTTGCCGAGTTGCGAGTTGTTCAGCAGCACATGCGTGATGTTCATCCCGTACTTCACCGCCGTCGTTATCTCACCCAGGTATTGTCCGAAGCCGCCATCGCCGGTGACGGCCAAGATCGTCCGATCGGGTGCCGCCGCCCACGCACCCATCGCCGCGGGGAAACCGAAGCCGATTGAGCCGAGGTACCCCGACATCAGGACGCGCTGACCCGGCTTGCATTCGAAGTAGCGGCCGAACGAGTACGTGTTGTTGCCCACGTCGACCGCGATCACCGCATTCTCGGGCGTGTGACGCGTGAGCGCTTCGAAGACCGGTGCGGACGCGATGCCCCGACCGTTGTCGTCGAGTGCGCGCCGCTCCTTCTCCGCGTGCCAGATCGCCTTCCTCGCAGCAACGTCGTCGTGCTGGTCGATCGTGTGCACGCCGCCCGCGATCACATCTGCGAGCAGCCGTCGAGCGGTCACGCCGATATCACCGAACATCGGGACCGTTACCGCGTGGAAGCGGCCGATTGCCTCGAGATCGGAGTCGACTTGGATGATCGGCTTGTACGACGCGATGCCGGTGTGGTTCGCGAACGATGCCCCGAACACGATCAGCAGGTCGGACTCGTTCATGTGCCACGACGCGACCGGCGTTCCACTACGGCCGAGGACACCGCACGCGAGCGGATGGTCGTCGGCCACGATTCCCTTCGCTTTGAACGTGGTGAGCATCGGAGCGTTCAGCCGTTCGGCAAGGCGGACGACGTCGTGGATGCCCTTGCGCGCGCCGTGACCGACAACGATCACGGGTCGCTTCGCGCCGGCGATCAGCGCGCCTGCTTGTTCGATCGGGCCGTCGGCCGGAGCAATGGAAAGATCCGCAACTCGTCCGCTCGGGCCGCCCGGGCGGACATCTGGCGCGGCTGGCAGTGCCTGCACCTCGTCGGGCAGTACGAGGTGCGCGACCCCACGCTGAACGAGCGCGTGCTTGCACGCCAGGTTCATCAGCTCGACGTGGTCGGAGTCGCGCTGGACCGTCTGGGTCGAAACCGCGACGTCGGCGAAGGCGGCGGCGAGGTCGAGATCCTGAAAAGCGCCACGACCGCGCACCTTCGATGGTACCTGGCCCGATATTGCGAGCACGGGCGAGCGGTCGACCTTCGCGTCGTACAGGCCGGTGAGCATATTCGTGGAACCGGGGCCCGCGATCGCGAAGCAAGCCGCGAGTTGCCCGGTCAGCTTGCCGTACGCGCTCGCCGCGAACGCGGCCGCGCCCTCGTGGCGGATACCGATGAACGTCAGATCCCCACGAACTTCAGCGGCACGCATGGCGTCGGCGAAGCCAAGGTTCGAGTGGCCGACCATGCCGAACACGTGCGTCACGCCCCACGCCGACATCGTTTCGACCATGAGGTCCGAAACCGTCGTGGCCCGCGGCTGCTCGGGCGGCAGCGCCACGTACACACCGCCGGCACGCACTTCAACAGGATGGCTCGCCGGCGCATCGGTGAAGCCGGGTGGCGGAGTCCCGGTGATCGGGTCGTAGTCGTAGCCGTGCCACGGGCAGCGCAGCCAGCCTCTCTCGATCGAGCCCTCCCCGAGCGGCCCGCCTTGATGCGGGCAGTGGTTGTCGAGTGCGCCGTAACGGTCGTTGAAGCGGGTGAGCGCGAGCGACACGCGACCCGCGGTCACCGTCATCACCCGACCGTCGGCGAGCGCATCGACATCCGCGACGCGATGCCACACGAGCTCGGCGTCGGTCACCGCACTCCTCCGTATTCGATGCCCGTCAGGTCGGCGATGTCACGGTCGAACGTCGTGAGGTCATCGAGCGAGAGGTGTGAGAGGTGGTCGTGACCGCACGCCCGCGCCAGCACTTCCATCAGCTCGACCGAGGCCCGGAGGAAGTTGTTCAACCGATGCGCGGCCTCGTCAACTGGCAGCCGCGCCCGCAGGTGCTCCTTCTGCGTCGCGATACCGACCGGACAGTTGTTGGTGTGACACGCGCGCATGCCGAGACAGCCGATCGCTTGAATCGCGCTGTTCGCAATGGCTACCGCGTCGGCACCGAGCGCCAGCGCCTTCGCGAAATCCGACGCGTCGCGCAGGCCACCGGTGACGATCAAGGTGACGTCGCGCCGCTTGCGCCGGTCGAGATGCTGCCGGGCGCGGGCGAGCGCAGGGATCGTCGGGACCGAGATGTTGTCGCGGAACAGCAGCGGCGCCGCGCCGGTGCCGCCGCCGCGGCCGTCGAGGATGACGTAGTCGACACCGACCTCGAGGGCGGCATCGATGTCGCTCTCGACGTGCTGGGCGGAAAGCTTCACGCCGATCGGGATCCCACCGCTGCGTTCGCGCACTTCGTCGGCGAAGCGTCGGAAGTCGTCGACGCCGTGCCAGTCGGGGAACGTCGGCGGCGACACCGCTGGCGTTCCCTCGGGAAGTCCGCGTACCTCGGCGATGCGGCCCTTCACCTTGGGGCCAGGGAGGTGTCCGCCCGTGCCCGTCTTCGCGCCCTGCCCGAGCTTGAAGTGGAACGCCTGCACCTTGTTGAGCACGTCCCAGCTCCAGCCGAAACGCGCCGAGGCGAGCTCGTAGAAGTAACGCGAGTTCTCGCTCTGCTCCTCGGGCAGCATCCCGCCCTCACCCGAACAGATCCCCGTACCTGCCAGCTGCGCACCCCGCCCGAGCGCTGTCTTCGCCTCTTGCGACAGCGCACCGAACGACATGTCGGAAACGAACAACGGCATGTCGAGCCAGAGCGGCTTCGCCGCGTTCGGCCCAATGCACACCTCATTGCCGACCGGCACGTCGTCGAGCAACGGCAACCGCGCCAGCTGCGCGGTGACGAACTGGATCGAGTCCCAACTCGGGAGCTGTTGGCGCGCCACACCCATCGCCGCGACGAAGCCGTGATGGCCGACCTTCGTCAAGCCGTTCGCCGCGAGCTCGTGGATTCGCATTACGTACGGCTCCTCGATCGTGCCGTGCGGATCGATGTAGAGCCCTTGGTACACGTCGGGCGAGTACGGCTGCGGGTGTTGCAGCTTCCATCTGATGACGTCGTCGCGATCGACGAACAGGCCATCGCCCTCGATCACCGACGTGAACTTCGCGAGCACTTCGCCGTTGTTGTACGCGCTTACGCCCGACTCGATGCGGTAGTCCCAACCGTGCAACCCACAGATGAGGTCGTCGCCGCGGATTTCCCCGTCGGCAAGGAGGGCCCCCCGGTGCAGGCAGCGACCGTGGAGCACGGAGTGCTCGTCGCCCCGCCGGATGATGACGAGATCGACGCCCTCGGTGTTCGCGGCGGTTGGTTGCCCGTCGGGAACGTCGGCCCACGTTGCAATCCGTACGAGGTTCACCGCACCCTCCCCCGTTTACTGTCCGAACTTCAGATCATAATTATCGAAGGCGAGCCGCAGCCGGGCGAACCACCGACCGTCGACGGAGCGACAGTCGTCGACTCGCAATCCGGATCCCGTTGCGATATTGCCGATGTCGTCACAGCCCACCCAGCACCACGGAAACGTCCCGACCATGCCGGTTGCGACCTCGAACTCGACATGACCGAACTCGACGGCGGCTCCCGGCGGCTCGAGCTCAACGAAGGCGCAGCCATCGCTCGACATCAGGTCGCGAACACGAGCAAGGAGGCGGTTGGGATCGCCGCCGATCCCGATATTGCCGTCGAAGAGCAGCACCGACGCCCAGGTTCCCTCGCGAGGCAACGGATCGAAGACTGACCGCTGCACGATTCGACGCCCCCGAGCCCGTGCGCGGGCGACAGCGGTAGGCGCGGCGTCGATACCCAGGA
>DATCCI010000078.1:0-2026 GCA_036511415.1 Acidimicrobiia bacterium | reverse complement strand
CGCCGAACTGCACCATGTCGGTGAAGCTGCCGGCGCCGACGATCGTGCAGGTGCCGGCCCGCCGCGTCATCTCGAACGCGGCCTCGATCGTGTCGGACCGACCCACGACCTCGAACACGTAGTCTGCGCCGCGTCCCCCGGTGAGCTCGCGGACGGCAGACACCGGATCCGTCGCCGACGCATCGACGACCTCGGTTGCACCGCATTCTCGGGAAAGTGCGAGCTTGGAGGCGACCCGGTCGACCGCGATGATCGGCGCGGCGCCGGAGAGTCGCGCACCTTGGATCGCAGCCAGCCCGACCCCGCCGCAACCGATGACCGCCACGCTCGCGCCGGGCTCGACGTGGGCGCTGTTGCACACCGCGCCGACTCCCGTCACCATCCCGCAGCCGACCAGGGCCGCGAGGTCGAGCGGGAACTCCGCGTCGATCCGTACGCAAGCTCGTTCGGGCACGATCGTCTCCTCCCCGAACGTCGCAGTACCGAACGCGGCGAGATACGCGGTTCCGTCGGACGCGGTCGCGTAGGGCGAGGAGAAGGCGTGATCGAGCCCGTGCTCGCACAGCTCGGGGTGGCCGCGCAGGCAGAAGAAGCAGGCACGGCACGGCGCGACCCACGCGAGCACGACGTGATCACCCGGACCGACCGTCGTCACGTCGGGTCCGGTGGCCGTTACCACGCCCGCGCCCTCGTGTCCCAGGACGGCCGGCAACGGGTGCGGAATCGTGCCGTCCTGGATCGAGAGATCGGAGTGGCAGACGCCGCTGGCGGCGATGCTCACCTGCACGTCGCGCGGTCCCAGACCGCGCAGACGAAGGTCGTCGATCACGAACGGGTCGCCGGTGCCGCGCAGCACCGCGGCTTTCACGACTCGACCGGAAAACGCAGATGCAGATTCTCCGCTTGGCGGATGCCCGGTGAGAACGAGATCGGCGTGCCGGCAACGAGCTCGTAGTCGGGCACGCGACGGTGGAACTCCTCGAGGGCGACGGTCAGTTCGAGCCGGGCGAGATGCGAACCAAGGCACCGGTGCGCGCCGCCGCCGAACGCGAGGTGGCGATTCGACTCGCGGTCGAAACGCACGTCGGATGCATCCTCGAATTCCGACCGGTCGCAGTTCGCGGCACCGATGAGCAGCGTTGCGCCGTCGCCGGCATGGAGCTGCACGCCACCGATCTCGAAGTCCTGCGCGATGATGCGCGGGACCATCATCACCGGCGTCTGGTGACGCAGCAGCTCCTCGACCGCGCCCGCGACCAACGAGCCGTCGGCGACGAGCGCGCGCCGTCGTTCCGGATGCTGGGCGAGGAACACGATCATGCAGTCGAGCGTGGCGGTGACGGTGTCGAGGCCGCCGAGCAACAAGAGGTGAGTGGTGCCGATCAGCTCCGCGTGGGTGAGCGGCCGGCCCTCGATCTCGCCGTGCACGATGGTGCTCAGCAACCGGTCGTCGGGACGGGCTCGCTTCTCCTCGATCTTGTGCTCGAAGTAGTCCTCGATCGCCTTGCCGGCCGCCTCGCGCTTCTCCTCGGCGGTCGCGTTCGCGTCGCCCTGCGGACGGATCGTGTCGTCGCGCCACCGGAGGAATTGCGGGAGGTCGTCCTGGGGTAGGCCCATCAGCGCCAGGAAGATCGTCGAGGGCAACGGCGTCGCGAAATCCTCGTGGAAGTCGCATGCGCCGCGCCCGGCGAACTCGTCGATGATCTCGTTGACGAGGACGCGCGCTTCGGGCTCGAGGTCGGCCATCCGCTTGGGCGAGAACTGCGGGTCGAGCAGTCGCCGGTACTTCGCGTGTTCCGGCGGGTCGACCGAGAGCGGGATGAGCGGTACGTCGTTGCCGATCTTGACCACGTCCTTCGACGAGAACACCTCCGGATGCTTGAGCGCCCAGAGCACGTCGTCGTAGCGCGAGATCGTCACGCTGTAGCCGCCGAACATCCCGGGCGCGCGTGCAACCGGACAGCGATCGTGCACCTCGTGGTACACGGGATGCGGATCGTTGGCACAACGCGCCGAGAAGACGGCG
>DATCCI010000077.1:0-7438 GCA_036511415.1 Acidimicrobiia bacterium | reverse complement strand
TGCCGCGCGCCCGGGGTCGTCGGGCGGGTCCATGCGGTGGATCATCCATTGGTTGGCACGCGTGTGGAACAAGACGTACTTCCCGCGGACGCGAGTGCCGTCGAAGGTGATCATCACCTCCTTGTCGTCCCACTTGTGCGTCTCGAACGTGCCCGTGTCCCACACGCCCATCGACCCGCCGCCGTACTCGCCCGCCGGGATCTCTCCTCGGAACGTCAGGTACTCGAGCGGGTGGTCTTCGGTGCGCACCGCGAGGTGATTGCGCTTCGGGTCGACGGGGATCCCCTTCGGGACCGCCCACGAGGCGAGCACGCCGTCGCGCTCGAGGCGCAGGTCCCAGTGCAGAGAACGGGCGTGGTGCTCCTGTACGACGAAGCGTGACGCGTCGCTCGACACTCGACCGCCGCGCGTCGCGCGCGCCGGCGGTTCCGGGGTCGCGCCGAAGTCGCGCTTGGCTTCGTAGTCCGCGAGCTCGCGCTTGCGCGGCATGCGAAGCACGGTACCGCCCGCGGTGAGGCCGGTCCGGGGGAACGTCGAGGTCGGGCGGCGATCCTCGACGTTCCCGAACCGGTTGCTGCAGGGAGCCCGAGCACACCGTGCGGGGGGCGGTGGCCACGGACTCGCCCGTCTGATACCCGCGGATGCCGGTGGGCTAAACCGCCGATTCTCTTCTTCCGGCGAATCCCTACTGGACTCGTCGGGAATCGGGACGTACGGTGACCGAGCCCGGATCCGCCCACGTCGATTCGCACCCGATCGAATCGGAAAGGATTGACGACCATGTCCGACCAAGCTTGGGGTCTCGAGACCCGACTCGTTCACGCCGGCGCCGAGGCGGATCCTGCCACCGGCGCTCGGGTCACCCCCATCTACCAGACCTCGTCATTCGTGTTCCGGGACACCGAACACGCCGCCGCTCTCTTCGGCCTGCAAGAGCTCGGCATGATCTACACGCGGATCATGAACCCGACCCAGGACGCGTTCGAGCAGCGGATGACCTCGCTCGAAGGCGGCGTCGGGGCGCTCGCCACCGCGAGCGGGCAGGCCGCCCAGACGATCGCACTGCTGAACCTCGCCGAGAACGGCGGCCACCTCGTCTCGAGCGCCTCCCTGTACGGCGGGACCTACAACCAGCTGCACTACACGTTCCCGAAGCTCGGCATCGAGGTCTCGTTCGTCGACGACCCCGACGACCTCGCCGCGTGGAAGCAGGCGATCCGCCCGAACACCAAGGCGTTCTACGGCGAGAGCATCGGCAACCCGAAGGGCGACATCTTCGACTTCGAGGGCATCTCGAAGATCGCGCACGACAACAAGATCCCGCTCGTGATCGACAACACACTGGCGAGTCCGGCGCTGCTCCAGCCGCTGCGACACGGTGCCGACGTCGTCGTGCACAGTGCGACGAAGTTCATCGGCGGGCACGGAACGTCGATCGGCGGAGTCATCGTCGACGGCGGTTCGTTCGACTATCCGGGCAGTGGTCGGTTCCCGGGTTTCACCGAACCCGATCCGAGCTACCACGGTCTGGTTTTCGCCGAACTCCCGCCCGAGCTCCGTCCGGCGATGTTCGTGCTGAAGTGCCGCCTGCAGTACCTGCGCGACATCGGCGCGTCGATCGCTCCGTTCAATTCGTTCTTGTTCCTGCAGGGCCTGCAAACGTTGAGCTTGCGGATGGAGAGGCACTCGCAGAACGCGCTCGCCGTCGCGCAGTGGCTCGAGGGACGCGACGAAGTCGAGTGGGTCGCGTACCCGGGCTTGAAGTCGAGCAAGTGGAAGGCGCGTGCCGACAAGTACCTGCCCAACGGGAAGGGCGCGATCGTCGCGTTCGAGCTGAAGGGCGGCGTCGACGCGGGTCGCAACTTCATCGACAGCCTGGAGCTGTTCAGCCATCTCGCGAACGTCGGCGACGTACGCAGCCTCGCGATACATCCTGCGAGCACGACGCACAGCCAGCTCGAGCCGAACGAGCAGTTGACGACCGGTGTCACGCCGGGCCTCGTGCGGCTGTCGGTCGGCATCGAGACCCTCGACGACATCCTCGCCGACCTCGACGCGGGTTTGCGCGCCGCGAAGTCGTCCTGATCGAGGGCGGCGTGGGCATCACCGTGGTGGCGTGACCGGCGAACCGCCTGTCACCGGCGCTTGGCGGCGGGGCGATCCGCCGGGACGTCGGCAATTCGCGACGGTGTTCACCGACCGTCCGCTCGCGCTGCGCGCCGGGGGCACGTTGTCGCCGGTGACCGTGGCGTACGAGACCTGGGGGAGCCTGAACGCCGACGCGTCCAATGCTCTGCTTCTCGCGCACGCGCTGTCGCTCGACAGCCACGCCGCCGGGCCGGTGGAGCCCGGCCACGCGCAGCTCGGCTGGTGGGACCCGTTGATCGGCCCGGGACGCGCCATCGACACCGATCTCTTCTTCGTGGTGTGTCCCAACGTTCTCGGAGGATGCCAGGGAACCACCGGACCGGCGTCGATCGATCCGGAGACCGGTCAGCCGTACGGGTCGCGGTTCCCGGTCGCGACGATCCGCGACCAAGTCGACGTGGAGGCGGCCCTCGCCGACCACCTCGGCATCGAGCGCTGGTACTCGGTCATCGGTGGTTCGATGGGCGGCCAGCGTGCGATCGAATGGACCGTGAAGTACCGCGATCGCGTGCCGAGGGCCGTGCTCATCGCGTGCGGCGCGGCCGCGACGGCCGAGCAGATCGCGTTGTGCTCGTTGCAGATCCGCGCGATCGAGGCCGACCCGCACTTCCACGGCGGCGACTACTACGACTCGGCCGAAGGACCGTGGCGCGGCATGTCGCTCGCCCGCGGCATCGGTCAGGTGTCGTATCGCTCCGAGCTCGAGCTCGCACAGCGCTTCAATCGAGGGCACCAGAACGACGAGCACCCTTTCGAGGGCGGCCTGTACACGGTCGAGTCGTACCTCGAGTACCACGGCGAGAAGCTCGCGCATCGCTTCGACGCCAACAGCTACATCGTGTTGTCACGTGCGATGAACCACCACGACGTCGGCCGGGGACGGGGCGGCGTGGCTGACGCACTCGCCCGGGTGACGGCCGAGGTGACGATCGCCGGCATCTCCACCGACGGTCTCTACCCGCTGCGCCTGCAACACGAGCTCGCCGATCTCATTCCGCGCAACAAGGGGGTCGAGGTGGTGCACTCGATCGCCGGACACGACGGATTCCTGACCGAGCACGAAGCGATCGGCGACATCATCGCCGGCGCGCTGGTGTGACGCCGCCTTAGTTTCGTTCCCACACCTTCGCGGCCCGGCCCTTGCCGGTGTGCTTCGGGTCGTCGACGGGATCGGTCAGGGTGCCGGCCGCCGAGAGCTCGTCGAGCACCTTGCGAACCGTTGCCGGCGATCCGCCGACCTCACGCATCACCCCGGAGACGGTCAACCAGGCTCCGGCCGGCTTCGACGTGACCGACTCGGCGAGCAAGGTGGTGCTCACCCGCGGCGCGCGGGTCGGGGCGGCTTTGGCGCGCGGGGTTCCTCCGCCGAACACCGCGTCGAGTACTCGCCGGGAAACCCCGAGCGCGGCGAAGTCCTCACGGTCGTAGCCGTGGATCTTGGCCCACACCTTTCCGTACCTGATGAAGCCGTCTTCGTCGGAATCGCCGACGACGATGTTGGCCACACGTTCGCGTTCTGCCTTGATTGCCGCGAGCTTCGCGAGCGGGTCGGTGATGCCTTTGGTAGCGGTCTCGAAATCTGGTTTCTGCTTGGATTGTCGTCCGCGTTTCTTCGGTTTACCGAGGGTTGCGAGATAAGCCTTGACGGCCTGCTCTGCTTCTTCCGATGCAGACACTCTGACCTCACTCTTTGTAACTGTTTTCGGCGCCACGATTCCGACCTTCCGACGTCGTCGAGCCCGACGTATCCATGAATTTCCGGGGCGTCGCCAGTTTTATCACAAAGGCAAATAGGCGTTGGCTCCGCGGTTTTGCCGAAAATCCGAGGTTGGTTGCTTCTGGCATTCCGGAAACGGAAGCACCGAACTATTCGACTGTTAGTCCTACGCTCGCGACCGTGAACGACACATTCGCCCACCGGCACGGCTTGTGGACCCACGAGCATCACCATCACGGGCCACACCGCCATCCCCGACTCCCCTTCCGGTCGGGGCCGCGCAACGACGACCATCGCCATGGTGACGCAGGGGGCCACACCCACGGCCGCGTCGACCGTTCGATCGTCCGCTCGCGCGCCGGCGTACGAGCGGTGTCGATCAGCCTCGCGATTCTCGCGGTCACTGCCGCCTTGCAGGCGGTCGTGTTCGTCCTCTCGGGTTCCGTCGCACTGCTCGCGGACTTGATCCACAATGGCGGCGACGCGCTCACCGCGATCCCGCTCGCGATCGCGTTCCTTGCCCGCAGCGCCCGGGGTGAACGGTGGGCCGGATACGCGGTCGTGCTCACGATCTTCGCCTCGGCGTCGGTCGCGGCATTCGAGGCGGTCGAGCGACTGATTCACCCCCAG
This sequence comes from Acidimicrobiia bacterium, assembly GCA_036511415.1. Lineage (GTDB taxonomy): Bacteria > Actinomycetota > Acidimicrobiia > IMCC26256 > PALSA-610 > PALSA-610. Next base: position 2,943 of record DATCCI010000077.1, on the reverse strand, counting down.
CATCTCGGCTACCTCGGCGCGCTCGCCGTGGCGGGCGCCGTCGGCTTCATCGGAAACGAACTGGCCGCTCGCGTCCGGCTCCGGGCCGGAGATCGACTCGACAGCCCGGCGCTCATCGCCGACGGCCGCCATGCCCGCGTCGACGGGCTCGTGTCGCTCGCCGTCGTCGTCTCTGCCGCAGTGGCCGCGCTTGGTCTGCAGGCCGCCGATCCGCTCATCGGCCTCGCGATCACCGCGGTGATCCTGCGCATCACCTGGCAGGCATGGCGAACCGTGTCCGCCGACCACGATCACTCAGACTGAGTCGTTCTTCCGGCACCAACAGTTGGGCGCGAAAAGGGCTCCAGGCGCCCAGTTTCGGCACCAACAGCTGGGCGCGAAAAGGGCTCCAGGCGCCCAGTTTCGGTACCAACAGCTGGGCGCGAAAGCCGGGTGTGTCTACTCTCTTGGGCCATGAGCGATCTCGGCGACTTCACCCGCATAGGTGGTGCCGACCATGGTCTTTGCGTCGTCACGACCGTTCGCGACGACGCGACGGTCCAGGCGTCGGTCGTCAACGCCGGCGTCGTCGATCACCCCGTACTGCATGTCCCGGTCGTCGGCCTCGTCGCCGCGGGCGGTTCGCGCAAGCTGGAGAACCTCCGTCGCCGCCCGCGGGCCACGCTCGTCGCAAAGTCCGGGTGGGAGTGGGTGGCCGTCGAGGGTCCGGCCGGGCTGTTCGGGCCCGACGATCCGATCGCCGGGCTCTCCGCCGAAGATCTTCGGCTCGCGTTGCGCGCCGTCTTCTCTGCCGCCGGAGGAACCCACGCCGACTGGGACGAGTACGACCGCGTCATGGCGGCCGAACGTCGCGCCGCGGTGTTCGTCACTCCTGCGCGCGTGTACTCGAATTCCTGAACGGTTCGAACCGAGCTCGACGTCTCCCGGACGGAACGCGGCCCGCAAGGCCACGTCCGTCCCGGAAACGCGAGCGCAGTGACGCTGACTACCAACGCTGCGGTTCGGCGAGGACGCCGAGCGCCGTCTTGCCGACGATCTCGTGCACGAGCGCGGCGTTCGCGGGGTGGAAACCTCCGCAGCGCACGTCACGGTAGAGCCGCTCGAGCTCGCTCGAACGGAACATGCCGGTCCCGCCCGACACCTCCAGCGCCAGGTCGACGACGCGCTTGGCGGATTCCACCGCGTGGTGCTTCGTCGCGACGAGCTTGGCGGGCCAGAGACCGCCGTGGTCGACACCGTTCGACCAGTCGTCCGCCGTCTTCTCGAGGTGCGGGATCGCACCCTCGAGCTCGAGTGACATCTCCGCCACGGCGTGCTGGAGCATCGGGTGATGCGCAAGGGTCTGACCGCCGAGTGCGATCGAAGTGCGCTTCTCCAGCCCGGCGACGGCGAGGTCCATGGCGCGGCGCGCGATCGCGAGGTAGACGCTCGAGAACGTCGGCTCGGCCCACGCGAAGATGCCGAGCACGAACATGTCCGCGCCCGCGAAGCCGGCCGGGACGACCCGGGCGATGTACCGATCGGGGATGAATGCGCGGTCGAGGACCGTGTCGTCGCTACGCGTCGCGCGCATGCCCAGCGTGTCCCACGTCTCGTTGATGACGTAGCCGTCCGTCGAGCGCGGCATGAAGGCGTGAACGATCTTCGGGTTGGCCGGGTCGGTCGTGTCCATCGCGTGGATGCCGAGCCGCGTCCACACCGGACTCAGTGAGCCGAACACCTTGTGGCCGGTGAAGCGGTAGCCGCCGTCGACCGGCTCGGCCTTCGCGGTCGACAACAGCACCGGGAGGTCGTTGCCCGCCTCGCCGTGCCCGGCCGCGAACACCTCGCCCGCCACGGCCTCCTCGAGCAGCCAGGTCAGCGAGCGGTCGCCACTGCGGTAGAGGTCGGCGGCGATGCCGGTCCAGTAGACGTGCATGTTCGTGGCGAGGGCCGTCGCGGGCGCGTGGTAGGCGAGCCGCGCGGTCTCACGGCACACCTCGGCGAGCGAGAGGCCGAGGCCACCGAGCTCCACGGGAACGGCCATGAGCAGGTAGCCGGAGGAGCGCAGCTCCTCGAAGTCCTCGTGGAAGAAGCGGTTCTCGCGGTCGTAGTCGGCGGCCCGGCGGGCGCATCGGTCGAGGGTGTCCTGGGTCAGGACGTTCGGGTTGGTGATCACGGTCATGACGGAGTCCTTTCGTTCAAGGCGGAGCGGCGTTCGCGTCTTCGACGGTAGAGATCGCCGTTCGATCCGTCTTCCGTGCGTATACGGATATGGGCTACGGAGCCGCCGGTTCGGCGAACTGATCGGCGATCCGTACGAGCTCCACCCGCGACCGAATGCCCAGCTTGGCGTAGGCGTTGGTGAGGTGGGTCTCGACCGTCCGGCGCCCGATGAAGAGGCGCTCACCGATCTCGCGGGTCGCCAGCCCCTCGATTGCGAGCTGCACCACCTCCAGCTCGCGCGACGTCAACGCTCCCGGTCCCGTAGTCGCGGTGCGGGCGCGCTTGCCCCGAGGGCCGAGCCGGTCGAGCAGCTTGAGGCAGGCGTCTCGCCGGACGACCGCGTTGCACGCCGCGAACACGGTCGTCGCCTCGGTCCAGCGCTCGATCGCAGCCTGGTTGTCGCTCCCGACCAGCGCCCGCCCGGCGATGACCAGCACGCGCGCGTGGTGCAGCTTCCAGCCGCACCGGCGTAGCTCGGCGGCGGCGGCGTCGAGGGCGGCGGCGTCGACCACGCTCCCTGCGCACAGTCCGGTCGCACCCCGCGCCGCCGTGTCGAGCGCCGCGAGTGGCGCGCCGTCGGCATCGCCCAACCGGCCGAGCGACTCTTCGACGAACGCCGCGGTCTGCCGGTCGGAGGTCTCGAGGGCCACCTCGGCGAGGTCGAACAGCGCGATGCGCGCGTACAGGCCGGCGCCGGTGTCGACCATGCGACGGTTTGCCGTCGTGAGTTGCAGCGTG
>DATCCI010000076.1:0-3204 GCA_036511415.1 Acidimicrobiia bacterium | reverse complement strand
GTGCGCGACGCGTGCGACGGTGTCGACGTCGTATTCCACAACGTCGCCCAAGTCCCGCTCGCAAAGGATCGCGCGCTGTTCGACGAGGTGAACGTCGGCGGAACCGCCAACGTGCTCGTCGCGGCGCGCGACGCGCGCGTCTCCAAGGTCGTGCACACGTCGTCGAGCGCGGTGTTCGGCATCCCCGAGCACAATCCCGTAACCGAGGACTCACCGTGCCGCCCGCTGGAGGCATACGGTCGCGCCAAACTGCGGGCCGAGATCTCATGTCACGACGCGATCGCGGCCGGGCTCGACGTCACGATCGTGCGGCCCCGCACGGTCCTCGGTCACGGTCGCCTCGGCGTGATCGCGCTCTTGTTCGAGTTCGTCGCCGACGGCGCGCCCGTTTTCGTCCTCGGTGGGGGGAACAATCGCTACCAGTTCGTGCACGCGGCCGACCTGGCCGACGCCTGCCTGCGCGCCGGAGATCGCGCCGGACCGTCCGTCTACAACATCGGCGCGCTCGAGTTCGGCACGATGCGCGAGACCCTGCAAGCGCTGGTCGACCACGCGCATACGGGTTCTCGCATTCGGTCTCTGCCCGTCGCGCCCGCGCGCTGGGCGATGCGTTCGCTCGCGTCGCTCGGCCTCGTCCCCTTCGCGCCGTACCACTGGCTGCTCTACGGCGAGTCGTTGTACTTCGACGTCAGCTCCGCGCGCTCCGAGTTGGGCTGGGAGCCGACGCGCTCGAACGCGTCGATGTTGATCGAGTCGTACGAGTGGTTCCTCGCCCATAGTCTCGAGTCCGACGACCCGGCTCGATCGCACCATCAGTCGCCGGTGCGGCCGGGGTTGCTGCGGGCGTTGAAGGCTTTGCCGTGATCGGTCAGGTCGCGACCGATGTTCCGGTCGACGCAGAAGCGCCGCCGCCCGACCCCCGCGTCCGGCGAACGACGGCCTTGCTGTTCGCGGCGCTGCTCGTCGTCCTCGCGTTCCCGCTCCTCGTCGCGCTCGTCGAGTTGCGCCGACCGCACTGGTACCCGCTGCTCGACATGGCACAGACGGAGATCCGAGTACGGGATGTGACCCGGCATATGCCACTGATCGGGCTGGCCGGTCGCATCGGACCGTTCGGGCCGAACGGCGGGAGCCATCCCGGACCGGTGAGTTTCTACGCGTTGTGGCCCGTGTGGAGACTGTTCGGCGGCTCTTCCTACGGCTTGTTCGCGTCGACGGTCGCGCTCGACATTCTGGCGATGGGGCTCGCGCTCTGGATGGCGCTGCGGCGCGGTGGTCGCTCGTTCCTGCTCGCGATCGCCGCCGTGCTGGCGGTGCTGACGCGCGCGTACGGCGCGTTCCTGCTGACGCTGCCCTGGAATCCGTACCTCCCCGTGCTGTGGTGGTTCGTGTTCGTGCTGGCGGTGTGGTCGGTGCTCGCGGACGACCTGGCGATGCTTCCGCTCGTCGTGTTCGCCGGGTCGTTCTGCATGCAGACCCACATCTCGTATCTCGGACTGGTGGGCGGGCTCGTCCTCGTCACCGCGGCCGTGGTCGGTTGGACCGGTTACCGGCGCCGGGGCGAACCGGACGCGCGGCGCGCGCGGTGGCGGTGGGGAGCGATCAGCGTTGCCACCGGCGTCGTGCTCTGGACACCGCCGCTCATCGACCAGTTCGCGCACTCGCCCGGAAACCTCGGCATCATCCGCGACTACTTCAGCCATCCGCCCGACTCGACGATCGGCCTGCATCGGGGCGTCGGCGTGTTGCTCGCCCAGCTCGACCCGTGGAAGCTCCTCACGCGCACGCTGGTGCACGACGGTGGCGCGCTGGAAGTCACCGGTTCCCGCGTTCCCGGCGCACTCCTGCTGATCGCGTTCGGCGCGTCGGTGATCGTCGCGTGGAGGCTTCGCCGCCGTCCGCTCCTGCTCCTCGACGCAGTGCTCGGCGTGGCGCTCGCGCTCGGGTTGGTGTCGTCGGCGCGGATCTTCGGCACGGTCTGGTTCTACCTCCTGCTCTGGGCATGGGGACTCGTCGCGCTCATGCTGTTCGCGATCGGATGGGCCGCGGTCGAGCTCGTTCGCGCCCGGCGCGGCTCGTTCGATTCGTTGCCCCGCAACCTCGCGACTGCAGGCACGGCCGCGCTCGCGGCGGTGACGTTGATCGCGAGTGTCGTGTTCGCGTTCCAGGCGTCGAGCGTCACGGTGCAGACGCCGCGACTCAACGAGTCGCTCGGCGCGCTGATCGGGCCGTCCGCAGCCGCGCTCACCCAACTCGAGCGCCGCGGCCAGCGGGGCCCCTACCTGGTCACGTGGCTGCCCGACGCGGAGGCGATCGGTTCGGCCGGGTTCGGCCTGTTGAACGAGCTCGACCGCCGCGGCTTCGACGTGCGTGCCGAGGAGGCGTTCCGACCGGGCGCGACCCGTTACCACGTCATCGACACCCGCAAGCCGACGCTCGAGGTGCATCTCGCGACGGGGCCCGACATCGCGAACTGGCGTCGCGATTCGCGTTTCACCGAGGTCGCGTCGTTCGACCCGCGCTCCAGCGCGGAACGGGCGGAGTTCGACCGGCTGCACGCGCAGGTGGTCGGCGATCTGCGCGCGGAAGGAGTCGGCGCCCTCGTGCCCCAGGTCGACGACAATCTTTTCATGCTCGCGCTCGCGCCGCGTGTGCCCGTGAGCACGCGGACGCTGATCTCGCAGATGCTCGACCTCAGCATGCCGTTGGCGGTGTTCATCGGTCCGCCCGGAAACGACTGAGACGGCACCCGGGATGGACTCGGCGCGTACGGAGCGCGACTCGAATTGGTTTCGGCCTGCGCTGGCAGTGGTGGTCGTCGCCGCGCTCGCGCTCCGAGTTGCGTACGTGTTGATCTCTCGCCGCAACTTCGACCCGCACGGCGATGCGTACTTCTACCACGCGGGCGCGAACCTGCTTGCCGAAGGCAAGGGCTTCATCTCACCGTTCTTCGTCCAGCTCGGGCTGCACCGCGCCGCGGCCGAACATCCACCGCTCTACGTCATCTTCCTCGCCGTCCCGTCGGTGCTCGGCATGAAGAGCGTGCTCGCGCACCTGCTCTGGTCGTGTGTTCTCGGCTCGGGCACGGTGTGGCTGCTCGGACTGCTCGGACGTGCGGTTGGCGGTGCGCGGGTCGGCATCGTGGCCGCGGTGATCGCGGCGGTGTACCCGAACCTCTGGGCACCCGACGGCATGCTCCAGGCC
>DATCCI010000075.1:0-2165 GCA_036511415.1 Acidimicrobiia bacterium | reverse complement strand
CGGTCGGCGCGCTGACCGGAACGCAGTATCGGTTCCGGGCCCGACCGTTCGACCTCGTCTCATCACCGAGCATCTGCGAGCACTGCGCCTCCGGGTGTCAGCAGCGCAACGATCACCGCCGCGGCAAGATGCTGCGCCGGTTGGCTGGTGTCGACCCGCAAGTCAACGAAGAGTGGAACTGCGACAAGGGCCGGTGGGCGTTCAGCTACGCCGCCGCGCCCGACCGGCTCGACACGCCCCTGGTTCGTGACAGCGACGGCGACCTCGTTCCCGCATCGTGGCCCGAGGCGTTGCGGGCCGCTGCTGCCGGCCTCGCGGCGGCACGTAACGGTGCCGGAGCCGGTGTGCTCGTCGGGGGTCGCCTGACGGTCGAAGACGCCTACGCCTACGCGAAGTTCGCCCGCGTTGCCCTCGGCACCAACGACATCGACTGCCGCGCGCGCGTGCACTCCGGCGAAGAGCTCGCATTCTTGGGTTCGCGCGTTGCCGGTCGCTTCCTCGACGTCACCTACGACGACCTGGAAGAGGCATCGACGGTGCTGCTCGTCGGGCTCGAGCCCGAGGAAGAATCGCCGATCATCTTCTTGCGGCTGCGCAAGGCCGCATTGAAGAAGCACGCCAAGGTCGTGTCGATCGCGCCATTTGCGACGCGCGGTCTCGACAAGATGCGCGGTCGGCTGATCGCGACGGTTCCCGGTGGCGAAGCGACCATGTTGCAGGTGCTTGCATCGGGTGAGACGGTCGAGGTTCCGCCCGGCGTCGATGCCAGCGGTTGGCCGGAGCTACTGACCGAGGTAGCCGCCGGCCTTGCGCTTCCGTCGAGCGTGATCCTCGTCGGCGAGCGGCTCGCGGGGGTGGCCGGCGGGCTTTCTGCTGCCGTGGCGTTGGCTGATGCCACCGGCGCCAAGCTCGCCTGGGTGCCACGTCGTGCCGGTGAGCGCGGCGCTGTCGAAGCGGGTGCACTGCCGAACCTGTTGCCTGGTGGTCGCGCGATCACTGACAACGACGCGCGCGGTCAGGTCGGGCTGCATTGGGCGACCACGATTTCGGCCAAGCCGGGTCGCGACACTGACGGCATTCTCGACGCCGCGTCGAGTGGCTCGTTGGGTGCACTCGTGGTGGCCGGTGTCGACCCCGACGACCTGCCCGATCCGGCTGCGGCCCGCGCAGCCATTGACGCCGCGGGCTTCGTGGTGAGCCTCGAGTTGCGGCGTACAGACGTGACCGACGCCGCCGACGTCGTCTTTCCGGTCGCAGCAGCCGTCGAGAAGGCCGGCACGTTCCTTGACTGGGAGGGCCGCTCGCGTCCCTTCGAGGCGTCGCTCGCTGACACCGGGCAGCTGTCCGATCTCGAAGTGCTCGATGCACTCGCCGATGCACTCGACGTCCATCTTGGGTTGCCTGATCTGCGGACCGCTCGGGCCGAGCTCGAAGCACTGGGCACCCGCCCCGGTGGTGTGGCAGCTCCGTCGTTGAAGCCCGGCCCGCCCGCAAAACTCAGTGCTGGTCGGGCGATCCTCGCGACCTGGCACGAGTTGCTCGATGCCGGCAGCCTGCAAGACTCGACGCCCTACCTCGCAGCCACCGCCAAGCCGTTGCGCGCCCGGCTGTCACCGGCCACTGCGCGGGTGCTGGGCATTGCCGACGGTGCGCCGTTGACTATCCGGGCCACGAAGGAGGGTCCGGCGATCACGCTCGACCTGCTCATCACCGCAATGCCGGACGGCGTGGTGTGGGTGCCCACTCGATCGGCCGGCAGCGAGGTGCACCGTACCCTCGGTGTCGGCGCCGGCGCGGTCGTCAGTCTCGAAGGGGGCTCCCGGTGATGCCGCACGCAGCAGCGGCTCAGCTCGTCGCGAGTGTGATCACCGCGCCTGACCACCGCGATATCTGGTGGCTGATCATCGTCAAGACCCTCGTCGTGTTCGTGTTCTTGATGGTCATGACGCTGTTCATGATTTGGGCAGAACGCCGCGTGGTTGCGCGTATGCAGCAGCGCCTCGGCCCCAACCGGGTCGGCCCGTTCGGCCTGTTGCAGGGACTTGCCGACGGCATCAAGCTCGCGCTGAAGGAAGACCTGATCCCCACCGCTGCCGACCGGATCGTCTTCATCCTGGCGCCGATCATCTCGGCGATCCCGGCATTCCTGGCGTTCGCGGTGATTC
>DATCCI010000074.1:0-3188 GCA_036511415.1 Acidimicrobiia bacterium | reverse complement strand
ACCAGGCTTGCCCGTGCCGTCGACGACCGTGCCACCCCGGATCACAACGTCTGCGGTCATGGCTCTCCTCGAAGACTGACGCCCACGTCAGCCGCGCCCGCCAGTCTCGCGCACCCGCCCCGCGCCCAACAGTTGGCACCGATTCCGACCCGTAGAGCCCACTTTCGCGCCCAGCTGTTGGTGCCGAAACTGGTCGCACGCGCCGGTTTTCGCGCCCACCTGTTGGTGCCGGGGGTGAGGTTGACGTGCGTGTCAGGTTCGGGCGACCCTTCTGCCATGACGCAATTGCCCGAGACGATGCCGGCGGCGGTGTTCATGGGGCTGCGGGACGTGGCCGTTGAGGACCGGCCCACCCCCGAGCCCGGGCCCGGCGAACTGCTGCTCGAGGTGAGCCACTGCGGGATCTGCGGCTCTGATCTGCATTTCCTCCTGGAGTGGGGCGGTCGTTCCGGCGTGATCGAAGGTCACGAGTACTCGGGCACGGTCGCCGGCCTCGGACCTGATGTCTCGGGTTGGGCGGTCGGCGAGCGCGCCATCGGTGGCCCGTCGCCGCGGTGCGGACACTGCGAGTACTGCCTCGCGCACCGGACCTCGCTCTGCGTCGAACGGGGCGGGGTCGGCGGCGACGACGGCAAGTGGCAGGGAGCGTTCGCGCGTTACAAGACCGTGCGGGCCTCAGAAGCGTTGCGCGTTCCCGAGGGCCTGTCGCTCAAGCACGCTGCGCTCACCGAGCCGCTCGCGGTTGCACTGCACGGGATCACGCGCGCCGGCGGGGTCCGGCCGGGAACGCGCTGGCTCGTGACGGGCGGCGGCCCCATCGGGTTCTTGTCGGTCGCCGCGTTGAAGGCGCTCGGCGTCGACGACGTGGTCGTGAGTGAACCCAAGGCGAGCCGGCGAGCCTTGTGCGAGAAGCTCGGCGCGCGCGCTGTCGACCCGGGGGAGCTGATCACGCCCGCGATGCCGTACGACCTGGTCGACGAGCCCTTCGACGTCGCACTCGAGTGCTCGGGCAACGGCCGCGCCCAGGAGTCGGCGCTCGCGCAGCTCAAGCGCGCGGGAACGCTCGTGCTCGTCGGCGCGGGCATGGCCCGGCCGAAGTTCGATCCGAATCGGATCCTGCTGAACGAGCTCGTGATCACCGGCGCGTTCGTCTATGACCACGACGGCTTCCCGCGCGCGCTCGAACTGCTCGCGTCGGGACGGCTGCCCAACGACCTGCTCGTCGAGCAGGAGGACTATCCGCTCAACCGGCTTCTCGACGCGGCAGTCGGTCTGCACGAAGGCGACCTCGCGGCCAAGGCCATGGTCGTGCCCCGAGTTTCGTAAGGAGCGCGCGCAATGCCAACCATCGGACCCGCATTCACGACGCGCAAACCGCGCTTCAATCACGTCGCGATGAGTCTCACGGCCGAGATGCTCGACGAGGAGCACCGCAAGCTGCGCGCCGACTTCTTCGGCGACGTCTTCGGCTTCTTCGACATCCCGATGATGACGATCGACCGCAAGCGTCAGGTCTTCCAGGTCCACAACATCGAGCAGTTCGTCTTCCTCATCGCCGACGACGGCGGCTCGGCGATGGAGTGCCCCCGGCTCGACCACTTCGGCCTGTCGGTGGGCGCGGAGTCGGAGCTCGACGACATCTTGGCGCGCGCCAAGGCGTGGCAGGCGCGAGACGACCGGGTCGAGATCATCGACAAGCACGTCGACGACCACGGCATGCTCGCGATCACGAGCATCTACGTGCGCTACCTGCTGCCGATGATGTGCGAAATTCAGTGGTGGGACTACCACGAGCCCCGCCCGCGACGTGACTCCGAGGAGAGCAAGTGACCGCGCCGTTGCAGTGGGGCGCATTCGCCCCGCAGGGTTGGAAGCTCGAGTACAGCGGATGGTCGGCGACCGATGCGTGGGACCGTACCAAGGAGCTCGCACGGCTCGCCGAGCAGCTCGGCTATCACCATCTCTGGGTGTACGACCATGTCGAGACCGTTCCCCGCCGCGAGCCGACGCACGTCTTCGAGGCGTTCACGACCCTCGCCGCGCTGGCCGGGCACACGACCACGATCAAGCTCGGGCAGATGGTGACGTGTGCCGCGTATCGCAACGCGGGTCTGCTCGCGAAGCAAGCCGCGTGTATCGACGTCTTCTCGGGCGGTCGATTGATTCTCGGCATCGGCGCGGGCTGGTACGAGCGGGAGTACCAGGCGTACGGATTCACGTTCCCGAGCGCGGGCACCCGATTGCAGATTCTCGAAGAGACCGTGGAGGTGTTGAAGCGACTCTGGACCGAGGAGACCGTGACCTACCAGGGCAAGCACCTGGCGTTCGACGGCGCGTACTGCGACCCGAAGCCCTTGCAGCAGCTGCCGGAGCTCTGGATCGGCGGCGGGGGCGAGAAGGTGACGCTGCGCATCGAAGCGCGCCACGCCGACAAGACGAACTGGCAGACGGGGCTCGACGGCTTCGTGCGCAAGTCGAATCTGCTGCGGGGGTACTGCGACGACATCGGCCGCGACTTCGACTCGGTCGTTCGGACCCACGGCCCCGACTGCCGCGTCTTCGACACCGAGGCGGATCTCCGGCGTTGGCTCGACTCGGACGGCGGCGGCTCGCTCTGGGGTCGCGGCGATCCCGCGGAGTACGTGCGCGACAACCTCGTCGGCACCGCGGAGCAGGTCGCGGAGAAGGCGCAGGCGTTCGTCGACGCGGGCTGCCGAGAGTTCGTGCTGTGGTTCCGCGACTTCCCGTCGTCGGAGAGCATGGAAGCAATCGCACACGACGTCGTGCCGAGCGTCCGGCTCTGAGCGCCTCGCGGCGCTAGGTTTCGCATCTGTGACGGCCCTCTCCGACGCGCCCTCGCGCAAGCCCGGGCCGAGGGAGGCATCCTCCGACCGGCGGCGGGTCTCGCCGGTCGTAGTCGTGGCATTCGTCGCGATCGGGTGCGCCGGTCTGTTCTTCTTCTCGTACACGCGCTCCGCGCTGTGGCTCGACGAAGCGCTCACGGTGAACATCGCGCGGCTACCGCTCGGGCAGCTGCAAGGTGCCCTGAAACAGGACGGCGCCCCGCCGCTCTACTACGTGCTGTTACACCTCTGGACCGCTGTGTTCGGATCCGGGAACGTCGCGGCCCGGTCGATGTCGGGGCTGTTCATGGCTGCGGCGGTCGTCGCGACGTGGTTCGCGGCCCG
>DATCCI010000073.1:0-10054 GCA_036511415.1 Acidimicrobiia bacterium | reverse complement strand
GGTTCGCCGCCTTCGGCCTCGGCGACCTCCGCGGCGAAGTCTTCGACCGAGTGAACCCCGCCGACGAGGACGTGGCGCAACGCCTGGCCGCTCGCCTCCGGATCGTCGAGCGCCTCGACCGCAGGCGCGACCGCGTGCTCGGGCGACGACGCCACGGCGTGCACGAGCGTCATCGCCTCCTGGCGCCCGGTCGCGGTCGAGACGACCGGTGCCCGATCGGGGTTTTGCTGCAGGTCCCACTCGGCCAGCGCCTCGTCGTAGCCACCTTCGCCCGGATGGAGCACCCGCGTCGTCGCCGCATCCGCCGGCGGAGATGCGCGATCGGCCGCGGCCGAGGTGGCATCCGCGCCCTCGTCGGTGTCGTGCCGTCGTTCTTCTCTCACCGGGACGACAAGAGTGCCGTCGGCGTTTCGAACGATGTCCATTGGGCGCTCTCCTTCGCGGCAGGCGCCGGCCCGACGCCGACGATCTGTTCCTACCCAGTCCGGCGGCTAGGTACTCCGGAGCGCGAAGGCCAGCTCGGGCGGGTTGGCGAGGGTCTGCAAGACGACGCAGTAACGCTCCGTCAGGCGGATGAGCGTGTCGAGCTGTTCCCGGGTCGCATCGGAGTCGAGATCGAAATGAACGCGGATTGCCTCGAAGCCGACCGGCGCATCCTTCGCGACCGCGAGGGTTCCGCGGAAATCGAGATCTCCTTCGACGCGAACCTGCCCCCCACGCACCGGTATGTCCAGCGAGGTGGCGACGGCTCGCAACGTGACTCCGGCGCAGGCCGCCAGCGCCTGGAGCAACATGTCGCCCGAACACAACGACGTTCCGTCACCACCGGTCGCCGGATGAAGGCCCGCGCGTGCGATCGCTCTTCCGGTCGCAACCGCGCACGTGATCCCCTCGCCGAGATCGCCCTCCGCGGACAACGTGATCAGCGCACCGCTCGGATCGTCACGGTACTGCTGCTTCAGCGGATCCTGCCGCGCTCGAAGATCGTCGCGTTCCACTCTTCGCCTCCGCTCGTCACGTCCGGTGGGCACCGCTCATGGTGCCCGCGCCGCACCCGTTCCGGCGAGTGCGGATCGGAAGCTGCCGGCGGGAAGATGGCGGGCGATCGAGCGGTTCCGCATACCATGACCGAGCCCGCGCCGAACCGGAGTCCCCCGCTTTCGGTGCTCGACCTGGTCCCGGTCGGCGACGGGACCACGCCGGCCGCGGCACTCGCCGCCTCGGTCGAGCTGGCTCGCCTCGCCGAACGGCTCGGATATCGGCGCCTGTGGGTTGCTGAGCATCACAACATGCCGGGGATCGCGAGCTCGTCTCCACCGGTGCTCGTCGCCCACCTCGCCGCGTCGACCACGAGGATCCGGGTGGGCGCGGGCGGCGTGATGCTTCCCAATCACTCCTCGCTCGTCGTCGCGGAGCAGTTCGGGATGCTGGAGGCATTGCATCCCGGCCGAATCGATCTCGGGCTGGGTCGGGCGCCGGGAACCGACCCCGTCACCGCCGCCGCCTTGCGGCGCACCCCGTATCCGGCCGCCGACGACTTTCCCGACCAACTGCGCGACCTGTTCTTGTTCTTCGACGGCGCGCACCCGCAGATCACCGCCGTGCCGGGTCGCGGCTACCGCCCTGCGGTGTGGATGCTCGGCTCGAGTGATTTCAGCGCCCGCGTCGCCGGCGCGCTCGGCTTGCCGTTCTCGTTCGCGCATCATTTCGCGTCGCACAACACGGTCGCCGCGCTCGACATCTACCGCGAGTCGTTTCGTCCGTCGAGTGAGCTGGAGCGGCCGTACGCGATGATCGGCGTGCCGGTCATCTGCGCGGAGACCACCGAACGAGCTCGATGGCTCTCGGGTCCGAGCGCGCTCGGGTTCGTCCGACTTCGCCAGGGCCGGCCGGCGCCGCTCCCCACCCCCGAGGAAGCTGCGGTGCACGTGTTCACGCCGTCCGAACGCGAGATCGTCCGAGCTTGGACCGCTCCGCTCATCCGCGGTGAGCCCGAGCACGTGCGAGCGGAGCTCGAAGCGCTCGCGCTGCGCACGGGCGCGGACGAGTTGATGATCACGACCATGATCCACGGTCCGGCCGACCGGCTCAGGTCGTACGAGCTGGTCGCCGAAGCCTGGAACCGCTCGCCGGTCGCCCCCGGAACTCCCGAAGCCTCTTTCTGAGTCGATCGGCGCTTTGGCAAGCTGCCGGAAGGTCGCCGGGACAGCGGGCAGGCGGGAAGTCCCGAACCATGCGGCCCTAGCCTTGCGGTATGGACGATCCCGTCATCGAAGTCGCACCGCTCGGGTCTCAGTGGGCGACCATCGACCCATTCCTCTTCTGCGTCCATCACGTCGACGACTATCCCGCCGGCAATGACGAGCTCGGACCCGCGGCGTCACTCGCCGGACGCGACATCGGGATGGACTTCGCGGGCAAGGACGGTTGGCGGATGTACCACGGCACCACCGTGCCCGGCTTTCCGCAACATCCGCACCGCGGATTCGAGACCGTCACGTTCGTGCGGCGCGGTTTCATCGATCATTCCGACTCGCTCGGTGCGACGGCGCGCTTCGGTCGGGGCGACGTCCAGTGGTTGACCGCGGGCAAGGGCATCGTTCATTGCGAGATGTTCCCGTTGCTCGACCGCAATGGGCCGAATCCCTTGGAACTGTTCCAGATCTGGTTGAACCTGCCGGCCGACGACAAGATGGTCGACCCGTACTTCACGATGTTGTGGAACGAGGATCTTCCTCGTCACGTCGTCACCGACGAAGAGGGCCGGACGACGACGACAACGGTGATCGCCGGAGAGCTCGCGGGACTTCGCCCGCCGCCGCCACCGCCGGATTCATGGGCGTCACGACCCGAATCCGATCTCGCGATCTGGCACATCGAGATGGCGCCCGGAGCGCAGTGGACGCTTCCGCCGGCCGCGGGGTCCGAAACCCTGCGTGTGCTCTACGTCTTCGAAGGCAACGCGCACATCGGCCAACACGAGCTCGATGCGCCGACGGGCGCGCGGCTGCGCGTCGACAACGACGTCGCCATCACCGCGGGACCGTTCGGCACCGAGGCGCTCGTCCTGCAGGGTCGGCCGATCGGCGAACCGGTCGCGCAACACGGCCCGTTCGTGATGAACGACGAAGCGGACATCCAGCAGGCGTTCGCCGACTATCGGGCGACTGCGTTCGGCGGCTGGCCCTGGCCCACGGACGATCCGGTGCACAGCCGCGACGCGGAGCGCTTCGCGCGCGACCGCGAGGGCCGGTCGATCATCCCGACGCAGCCGATCTCACGCTGACGGTGAGATCAACGCGATCGTTGTAGAAGCACAACAGCCCCGCGATACCTTCAGCTTCGACGATGGGCGTCTCGTAGCTCCACACGATGCCGTCGTAGACCGCGTCCCCCAGCTCGAGCGTCCAGTACGAAGCGTGGCCCTTGAAGGGACACTCGGTCTTGAAGCTCGTCGCTCGCAGGAGGTCCATTCGGACGTCTTCTCGCGGGATGTAATAGCGCGTGGGCATACCGGTCTCGTCGAGCAGTACCGGATGATCCGTCTCGGCAACCTTCTCGCCGTCGACGCTGACCACGACGTGGAGATCAGCGGGCGCGATCGTGACGGTGTGACCTGGGTTCATACCCGCCACAACCCCGGCGGGCACCGCGGCATTCCGGATTGACCGATGTGCGCACCCGGGTCGAGGTGGGCACGGTTGACGACGAGGGAGGCGTGGCAGGAGGCTCGCGCCATGGCAACTGATCTCTCCGTCGTGGACGCCGATGGCCATCTGTGCGAGCCCGCTCGGTTGTGGGAGGACAACCTCCCGCCGCGCCTGCGCGATCAGGGCATCCGGCTTCGCTGGAACGAGCAGACGGGCTACGACGAATGTCTCGTCGAGGACCGCATGGCGACCGACCGCGGTCTCGTCGGGCTCGGCAATGCGGGTGAGTCCTTCGACGAGTTCGGGCGCGGCCGCCACTACGAAGACCTGAACCCCGCCGGTTTCGACGCGCACGAACGGGTCAAGGTTCTCGACGCAGAAGGCATCGATGTGGCCGTGATGTATCCGGGGCTCGGCCTGAAGCTCGGCGCCATCCGCGACCCGGACCTCGCGGTCGAGTCGTGCAAGGTCTACAACGATTGGCTCGCCGAATGGTGCGCGCAGGCTCCCGACCGGCTCGCGGGGGTGGGGGCATTGCCGCTGCAGGATCCGACGCGTGCCGCCGACGAGGCGCGCCGCATCGCACGTCTGGGGTTGAAAGCAGGGTTCGCGCGGCCGAATGCGTACAACGACCGCCCGTTGCATCACCGCGCGTATTCGCCCGTTTGGGAGGCGCTGTCGGAGACCGGTCTGCCGATCGCGTTCCATCCGGCCGGACTTTCCGACATGCCGGGCGCGTCGCGCGCGCTCGGAGGCCTCATGGCGCCGGGCACGCACCACGCGTTGATCTTGCTCATCGACCAGCAGATGACGTTGTCGAACCTCGCGTACGGCGGCGTGCTCGAACGGTTTCCCGACCTGAAGGTGATCGTGCTCGAGTGCGGCGGCGGATGGATCGCGCACTGGATGGACCGGCTCGACGAGTTCCTCGAGAGCTACGCATGGGCGACCCCCACTCTTTCATTGACGCCCCGCGAGTACTTCCGTCGCCAGTGCTGGGTCAGCTTCGATCCCGGAGAGCGAACCGCGCCGCTGTTGTGGCCACTCATCGGCGCCGATCGCATCACGTGGGCCTCCGACTTCCCCCATTCCGACGCGAAGTATCCCGGCGTCGTCGACGAGCTGCGCGAGTACACCGAAGGAATGGACGAGGACGCCCGCGCCGGCCTGTTCGGCCGCAACGCCGCCGCGATGTACTCGTTGTGAGCAGCGATCTCGATCTCGTCGTCACCGGCGGCACGGTCGTCGACGGGACCGGCGCGCCCGCGCGCACGGCCGACGTCGCGATCGCCGACGGGCGGGTGGTCGAGGTCGGACAGGTCGACGCGAGTGCCGCTCGCGAGCGCATCGATGCCGACGGTCTGCTGGTCACGCCCGGGTTCGTCGACATTCACACGCACTACGACGCGCAACTGCACTGGGACCCGACCGCCTCTCCGGCGTCCTGGCACGGCGTCACGACGGTGATGACCGGCAACTGTGGATTCACGCTCGCGCCGAGCAAGCCGGATGATCTCGAATGGCTCCTGCTCATGTTGTCGCGGGTCGAAGGCATGAGTGCCGACGCGTTGCGCGCCGGCGTCCCCTTCCGCGGCGGAACACTCGGAGACTTCCTCGCCGGGCTGGACGGCCGGCTCGGTGTCAACGTCGGCGCAAACGTCGGGCATTGCGCGGTGCGCCGGTACGTGATGGGCGACGAGGCCTCGGAGCGCGCCGCGACCGACGAGGAGATCGCGCAGATGCGCCGGCTGGTGCGCTCGGCTTTCGATCAAGGCGCGATCGGTTTTACGTCGAGCCAGTTGGAGCTGCACGTCGCGCACGACGGGAGAGGCGTACCGAGCAATCACGCGCGTCCTGACGAGCTCGTCGCGTTGGCTTCCGTACTGCGAGACGTCGGCCGGGGCTCGATCGAGTTCATCCCGCGCACGTTTCTCAATGGCTATGACGACGCCGACCGCGAGCTCGTGCTCACGATGGCGCGCGTGTCGGGACGCCCGGTACACCTCAACACGCTGACGTTGCTGCCTCACGCGCCCGACGGATGGTCACGCAGCCTCGAGTTCGCGCAGTCGGCTTCCGACGCCGGTCTGGAGGTCCATCCGATGTTCGCCACGAACCGGCAGGGCGCGCACTTCTCGCTCGATTCGACGTTCTTGTTCGACGAGATGCCGTCGTTTCGCGACACGCTGACGTTGCCCGAGCCCGGTCGCTCCCAGCGGCTGGGAGACCAGGCCGTACGCGACCAGATGCGCAAGGAGATCGCCGACCCGAGGGGCCGTTCGTTCGTGTTCGTTTGGCAGGTCGTTGCGGTCGAGACCGTCCACCGCGCCGAGCACGACGGTTTCGTCGGTCGCGCCGTGGGGGACATCGCGGAGGAACAGGGCAAGGATCCGCTCGACGTGTTTCTCGACCTGTCGCTCGCCGACGATCTCCGGATGCAGTTCGTACTCGCCGCGCCTCCCAGCAAGAAGCGCCGGGCCGTAACCGAGGCGCTCATCAAGTCGCCTCTGGTCATGGCCGGGAGCTCCGACGGCGGCGCGCATCTGCTCTCGTTCTGTGGGGCCGATTTCACGACCCGGCTCGTCAGCGAGTGGACACCCGATGCGTTGTCGATCGAGGACGCGATCGCGCGCCTTACTTCGATCCCCGCGCAGGCGTACGGAATCGCCGACCGCGGAACGCTCGAAGCCGGAAAGGCCGCCGACGTGCTGCTCATCGATCGTGAGCGGCTCTCGGCCGGCGAGACGCCGCGCTACGTGCGCGACTTCCCGGCCGGGAGCGGCCGCTACGTCGTCGACGCGACCGGATACCACTCCGTGATCGTCAACGGCGAGACACTGTTGCGCGATGGCGCCGATACCGGACGGCGTCCCGGTGTGGTGCTTCGGGCCGAAACTGGGTGACCGCTCGGCCTTCGTAGGCGATTGGCAATTGTTCCGTGCCGTTCGGGAAAGTCGACGAGACTGCGTGCCGTGGCGGATCCGAGAGCGGCGCTCGAGGTCGAGTCGGTGGTGAAGCGCTACGGCGACCGGATCGCGCTCGATGGCGTGAGCTTGAGCGTCGAGCCCGGTGAGGTGTGCGGACTGCTGGGCCCGAACGGTGCCGGCAAGACGACACTCGTCTCGATCATCGCGGGGCTGAGGAACGCCGATTCGGGTCGCGTGAGCGTTGCCGGGGTCGACATGGCGACGGGCGGTCGCGTCGCGCGCGCCCAGGTGGGTCTCGCCGCGCAGGAGACCGGGATCTACCCGACGGTCACGGTTCGGGACAACCTCGTCCTGTTCGCGGATCTCGCCGGCTACCGGAACCCGCAGCGAGACCAACGCGTCGAGGAGGTCGCCGAGATTCTCGAGCTCACCGAGCTTCTTCCGCGCCTGGCACGTCACGTTTCGGGTGGCGAGAAACGCCGCCTGCACACCGCGATGGCCCTGCTGCACCGTCCACGGGTGCTTCTGTTGGACGAGCCGACGACCGGCGTCGATGTGAGCACCCGGGCCCGGCTCCTCGCGGCGGTCACCGCCCTTGCCGCACGGGATGAAACCGCCGTCGTGTACTCGACGCACTACCTCCCCGAGATCGAAGACCTCGGCGCCAGCGTGGCGATCCTCGACCGCGGTCGGTTCTTGGCGCGCGGCTCGCTCGAAGACCTCATCGCCGCCCACGGATCAGGCGGCCTCCAAATCACCTTCGACGGCGACGCGCCCAATCTCACGGCTCACGATCTCGAAGTCGACGGCTCCACGCTTCGGCTCACGACGGAACAACCGGGCATCGCGATGGCCGACATCATCGGACAGCTCGGCAACGACGCGGACCGCGTCGTGTCCGTCGACGTGAAGCGACCGAGCCTGGAGAGCGTGTTCATGGCTCTGACCGGTCGCCGCTACTCAGCCGACGAAACCGTCGACGTCAGCGACGCCAACCAGTGACCGGATCAAGCCTTCGCCGGATCCTGGCCATCGCGCGGCACGACCTCCGTATCCTGCGGCGCGACCCGGTGTTCATCATCATCTTCACGATCATGCCTCTCGGGTTCATGGCCTTCACCAAAGGCGCGTTCGGCGCCGCAATGGGAGTTCGCTATCCGAACCATGCGCTGAATGGCGCAGAACAGGTCGTCCCCGGCGCGGCAGTGCTGTTCAGCGCATTTCTCGTCGGGAACCTCGGTTTCGCCGTGTTTCGCGAACACGCGTGGTCGACGTGGGAACGGCTGCGCGCCAGTCACCTCGAGACCTGGGAGTTGATGCTCGGCAAGAGCATCGCTCCCATCCTCACCCTCGCCCTCCAACTCACCGTGATGCTCGGACTCGGCGGATTGCTCTTCGACCTTCACATCCGCGGCTCGGTGCCTGCGTTCGTCGTCGTTGCCGCGATGCTCGCCGTGATGGAGGTCGCGCTCGGGTTCATGCTCCTCGCAGTGTGCCGATCGATCTTGCAGCTCAACGCGGCAACGAACCTGGGAGCCATGCTGCTCGGAGGAATCGGCGGTGCCGTCACGCCCTTCTACCTGTTGCCGGCTTGGGCGCGACACATCGCCCCGGCGACACCGACGTACTGGGCAATGCGCGGGTTCAACCGGGTCATCATCGGTGGCGGCGGATTCTCGTCGGTCGCGCTCCCCGTCGCAGTCCTCGCCGCATTCAGCGGCGGGTTCGCGATCATCGCCGCACTCCGGTTCGGCGTCGAGGAAGCCAAACTCTCCTGGGCGTGAACACTCGCCCGGGGATGACGGTCCGAATGCATGGCCCGAGTTCCGCACGACCTCAACTCGCTGGGGTACGAAAGCGGCAAAACTCGATGTGTTCCGTCAGGCGACTTCCGAGTAAAGGTCGGGACGAAAGTCATTTTCCCGAGTGCGGCGGACATTGTGCCTCATATTCCTCGTGCCAAGCGTCGACGGGATATTCGTGTCGCGGCGCGCGTGGTGGTGCTATCTCGCGGTCCTGCTGGCTGGGGTACCGGCCTACTTCTTCGCGCTCCACGGGGAGGCTCAGCGGCTGTTGTTCTATGCCTACGGGTTCTCCTCCATCGTCGCAATTCTGGTCGGGTTACGGATGCATCGACCGCGACACCGCCGGCCTTGGCTTGCCTTCGCCGGCGGTCTCTTCTTATTTGCAATAGGCGATGTGGCGTTCGACGCGTACACCGCGTTCGGCCACACCATCCCGGTCCCGTCGGTGGCCGACTATCTGTACCTGGCGGCCTATCCCGTTCTGGCCTGGGGAATGGTCTTGCTCGTCCGGTACCGGGTGCGAGGCGCCGACCTGGCGAGCGCGCTGGATGGCGTCATAGTCGCCATCGGGGTCGGCGTCCTGGCTTGGGTGTTCGTCATGGCTCCCTATGCGCACGATCACACGCTGAGCCTGCCCGAGAGAGTCGTGCCGATCGCCTATCCGGCGCTCGACCTGCTCCTCGTAGCCGTCATCGTTCGTCTACTGCTGAGTCGGGGGGCCCACAACCCAAGTTTCCGCCTGCTTACTGCGAGCGTGCTCGCATTGCTTGTCGCCGATGGATTCTTCGCCTTCGCCACGCTTCACAACAGCTATTCCGACGGCAATCTCATCGACCTCGGATGGATCTTGTCCTACGCCTTGTGGGGAGCTGCTGCGCTGCATCCTTCGATGTCGCGCCTGACCGAACCATCAGCGTCGGCCCCGGTCCGCAGCAATCGAGTCGCGTTGGCCGCGCTCACGCTTGCGGCACTGACCTCGCCGATCACGCTCGTGATCCAAGGGCTCCGCGGAGGTACCTCGGACGAGGCCGTACTGGCGACCTCTTCGGTGATCATGTTCGGCTTGGTCCTTATCCGTCTGTCGCTCGTGACGCGCGCGCTCGACTCATCCAACCGCCTGCTGGCGCAAGCTGGCGCACGACAGCTCGTGCTCACCGAAGCTGCGCTGTCGTTCGTGAGCGTGGGCGATATCGAGTCGGCTGCCCGCACCGCAGTTGGCGCGGTCGTGGCGTTGTCGGACGATCCCAGATCCTGGTCGTCGTTCGTCGCGATGCGGGCGTCGGGCCCGACGGTCATAGCAGTGACCGGGCCTGCGCCTTGCACCGCGGGTGAGGTCGCGGCGGAACTGGCACACAACTGGTATGAACGCGTGCAGACAGACGCGCCCTATCTGCTCACGGCAAAGGAAGAGGCTGCCGGACACAATCCGCCATACGCCGACCGCTACGTTGCTCCGGTATTTGTTGACGACAACCTGCGTGGAAAGCTCGTGATGGGCCAGATCGCGCAAGGCACGGAAAGCGTACTTTCTGCCATGGGCTTGGTGTGCTCGCAGATGGGCCTCGCCGTGCAAAGCATCGAAGCAACCGAGGAACGACTGCGGGCCCGCAATGAGCGTCAGTTTCGCTCCCTCGTCCAGAACTCTTCTGACGGAGTGACCCTCATCGGGCGC
>DATCCI010000072.1:0-3933 GCA_036511415.1 Acidimicrobiia bacterium | reverse complement strand
GGCGAGCTCGGGCACCGACCCGGCCGGCCGCCGTCGCCAATCGGCGAGGTCGGCCACCCGGCCCAACGCGTGCGCGGCCGACTCCGGGAACGCGAACGACGGGATCGTCCGGCGCTCACCCGCGCCCCGGAGCGCGTCGGGCACGCCGGCCTGGCCGAGGAAGCACGAGACGATCGGTTTACCGTTCGCCGAATCCGCCGCGCGCACGATGGCGCGGGCGACGTCCTCGGCTCGGGTCACCAAGGGCGGAACGAAGATCGCGAGGACCGCGTCGACCGACGCGTCGGAGAGGGCGATCCGCAGCGCGTCCTCGAACTGCTCGGCGGTCGCGCCCGCGACGAGGTCGACCGGATTGCGAACCGACGCACCGGAGGAGGCGATCGCGCGCAGCGAGTCCTGCGTGGCTGCGTCGAACTCGGGGACCTGGAGCCCCGCACCCGCACACGCATCGGCCGCGAGGATGCCCGGGCCTCCGGCGTTCGTGACGATCGCGACCCGGCGTCCGGCGGGGAGCGGTTGGTGCGCGAGCACCATGGCGGTCGCCAGTAACTCCTCGAGCGTGTCGACCCGGATCACGCCGGCCTGGCGGAACAGTGCGTCGACGGCGACATCGGGCGCGGCGAGCGCGGCGGTGTGCGACGATGCGGCGCGGCTCCCGGCGGCCGTGCGCCCGCTCTTGACCGCGACGATCGGCTTCGACCGCGCCAGGTTGCGCGCGAGCCGGACGAACTTGGTCGGGTTCCCGAACGACTCGAGGTAGAGGAGCACGACCTCGGTCTGCGCGTCGTCGGCCCAGTACTGCAGTAGGTCGTTGCCGCTGACGTCGGCCTTGTTGCCAACCGACACGAACTGGGAGATCCCGATGCCGAGGTCGCCGGCCCGGCTCATCAGCTCGATCCCGAGCCCGCCCGACTGCGAGAGGAACGCGACGTTCCCCGCGACCGGTTGCACGGGTGCGAACGTCGCGTTCATCCGTACCGTCGAAGCAGTGTTCACGACGCCCAGGCAGTTTGGTCCGATGATTCTCATGCCGTTGCTGCGCGCCAGCGCGACGAGCTCGCGCTCCGCGTCCTTGCCCGTGGGGCCGGTCTCGGCGAAGCCCGCGGAGATGACGATCATCCCGCGCACGCCCTTTTCCGCGCATTCCCGCGCGGTTGCGACGACATCGGCGGCGGGCACCACGACGATCGCGAGGTCGACGGCGTCGGGTACCTCCAGCACGCTCGAGTACGCGCGGACACCGGCAACGGAAACGGACGTGGGGTGAACCGGGTAGACGGGACCCTCGAAGCCGTATGCGAGCAGGTTGCGGAACAGCTCGTGGCCGATCCGTCCCGCGCGGCGGCTCGCGCCGATCACCGCGATCGAGCGGGGTGCGAGCAATCGTGCGATCGACGCCGACTCGGCTCGGCTTTCGCGCGCCTCGACGACGCCGAGCGACACTTTCGTCGGCGCGATCGCGAAGCGGACCCGGACCGTGCCCTGCTCGAAGTGGCTGACGGCCTCCCACCCGGCGTCGGAGAAGACGTTGAGCATCTTCGCGTTACCGGGGAGCGTGTCGGCGGCGAACGTGCTGATGCCGTTCTCGCGCGCGATGCCCGCGAGATGCTCGAGCAACAGAGTGGCCAGGCCGCGCCGTTGCTGGTCGTCGGCGACCGCGAACGCCACCTCCGCCTCGTCGGGGCCGACGCGGTCGTAGCGAGCAACCGCGACGATGACGGCGCCGAGTTGGGCGACGAGCACCATGTGATCGACGTAGTCGATCGACGTGATCCGCTCCAGCTGCACCGCGGTCGGCCTCGGAACCGGCGAGAAGAAGCGCAGGTAGATCGACTCGTCGCTCAATCGCTCGTAGAGCGCCAAGAGTGCGGGTTCGTCGTCGGCGCGGATCGGCCGGACCCGCGCGGTCCCGCCGTCGGCGAGGACGACGTCGCTCTCCCACCGGGTCGGGTATTCGAACACCCCCGAACGTTACGACCGCCGGCGGACGCCCGTGAACGCCCGGCGGACGCCTGCGACGAGGATGAGTCAGAGGCGATCGACGATTGCTCGGGCGAATTCGCTGGTCTTGACCTCGGTCGCCCCGTCCATGAGGCGCGCGAAGTCGTAGGTCACGATCTTCTCCGCGATCGTTGCCTCGAGGGCGCGCTCGACGTCCTCGGCCGCCTTCGTCCAGCCGAGATACTCGAACATCATCACGCCCGAGAGCAGCACCGAGCTCGGGTTGACCTTGTCCTGGCCGGCGTACTTCGGGGCCGTGCCGTGGGTCGCCTCGAAGATGCCGTGGCCGGTCACGTAGTTGATGTTGCCGCCGGGAGCGATCCCGATACCCCCGACCTGGGCGGCGAGGGCGTCGGAGAGGTAGTCGCCGTTCAGGTTCGTCGTCGCGATGACGTCGAAGTCCTCGGGCCGCGTCAGCACCTGCTGCAACGTGATGTCGGCGATGCTGTCCTTCACCAGGACCTTGTCGCCCGGCTTGCCCCCACAGTCGTCCCAGCCGACCGCGACGTCGGCGAACTCCTCACGGACGAGCTCGTACCCCCAGTTGCGGAACGCGCCTTCGGTGAACTTCTGGATGTTGCCCTTGTGCACGAGCGTGACGCTCTTGCGATCGTTCTCGAGCGCGTACTTGATCGCGGCGCGTACCAAGCGCTTGGAGCCCGTCTCGGACACGGGTTTGATCCCGACCCCGGAATCCTCGCGGATGTTCCAGCCGAACCGCTCCCGCAACAGCGTGATGAGCTCGTGGGCCTCGGGCGTTCCCTCCTCCAACTCGAGTCCGGCGTAGATGTCCTCGGTGTTCTCCCGGAAGATCACCATGTCGACGGCCTCCGGGCGCTTCACCGGCGACGGCACGCCCGGGTACCACCGCACGGGGCGCAGGCAGACGTAGAGGTCGAGGAGCTGTCGCAACGCGACGTTGAGCGACCGGATGCCGCCGCCGATCGGCGTCGTCAACGGACCCTTGATGCCGATCAGGTAATCACGGAACGTGTCGACCGTCTCGTCGGGGAGCCACGAACCCGTCGCGTTGAACGCCTTCTCCCCCGCGAGCACCTCCTTCCACGCGATCTTCTTGCCGTGCTTCGCCGCGGCCGCGTCCATGACCAGCCGGGCCGCCGGCCAGATGTCGACTCCGGTGCCGTCGCCTTCGACGTACGGGATGATGGGCTCGTCGGGAACCGACAGCGCGCCGTCGGCCATTGTGATCTTCTCGGGCATGCGCTCGACGTTAGTTGGCCGCGAGATCACGCCTCGTCGACGGAGCCACCGTCGGCTGCGGGCGCTCAGGAATCGAGCGCCACGCGCAGTGAGCGCACGAAGGCCGCGGCCTCGTCGGGGCCACCTCCGTCGAGCAGGCGACGGACGAGCGCGCTCCCGACGATCACGCCGTCGGCGCTGGCCGCGGCCTGGGCGGCCTGAGCCGGCGTCGAGATCCCGACTCCGAGCAGGACCGGCTTGTCGGTGGCAGCCTTGCAACGCCGCCCCATCTGCTCCGCTTGGACCGCGAGCTGATCGCGCTCACCGGTGACACCCATCAGTGAGACGCCGTACACGAAGCCGTGGGAACGGTCGCAGATTCGGGCGAGCCGATCGTCGGGAGTGGTCGGCGCCGCGAGGAGCACGGTTTCGACTCCCGCGGCGTCCGCGGCGTCGCCCCAGCCGTCCAGCTCGTCGTACGGCAGGTCGGGCACGATCGCGCCGTCGACCCCGCATTGCCGCAGGTGCTGCGCGCACCGCTCGTGGCCGAGGCGCGCGACGAGGTTGTAATAGGTCATGACGACGAGCGGCGCGTCGACGTCGATGGTGGCCATCGCGTCCATGACACCCATCGGGGTCGCGCCCAGATCGAGGGCGCGCTGGCTCGCTTCTTGGATCGTGCGACCGTCCATGATGGGGTCGGAGAACGGGATGCCGACCTCGACCGCGTCG
>DATCCI010000071.1:0-2484 GCA_036511415.1 Acidimicrobiia bacterium | reverse complement strand
CGGCGTCGACACCGTCAACCCGGATCGCGATGCCGAGCGGACCGGAGGCGACGCTCAGCGGGCCGGTCACCGGCGGCAAGGGTGTCTCCCTGACGTCGGCCGGCAGCACCGACCTCGCGCGCGCGGGCTACACCGAAAGCGAGTACTTCGCGTCGGGGACCGCCGCCTCGTACCGATACGCCGGCGCCCACGGGAAGGACGGTCGCTGGGCGGTCGCCCCGAAGGACAGCGCCACCTATCGAACTCGCATCGTCGTGCGCCGGCCCCGCGACCCGCAGAAGTTCAACGGGACACTGCTCGTCGAGTGGTTGAACGTCACCGCCGGATCCGATACCTCGGCGGACTTCTCCA
This sequence comes from Acidimicrobiia bacterium, assembly GCA_036511415.1. Classification (GTDB taxonomy): domain Bacteria; phylum Actinomycetota; class Acidimicrobiia; order IMCC26256; family PALSA-610; genus PALSA-610. The sequence goes on along the minus strand of DATCCI010000071.1, from coordinate 2,133 downwards.
CCGCCGGTACCGAGATCACGCGGAGCGGATACGCGTGGGTCGGGGTCTCGGCCCAGCAGATCGGCGTACAGGGCGGCGCGGCCGTGATTCCCATCGCCGGCCTCCCGAACGGAGGACTGCGCGCCGCCGATCCGGCGCGGTACGGATCGCTGCACCATCCCGGAGATCAGTACGCCTTCGACATCTTCTCGCAGATCGGGAGATCGCTCCGCAGTCCCGGCCGAACCGATGCGCTGGGCGGATTGCGACCGCAGCGCATGGTCGCCATAGGCGAGTCGCAGTCGGCGTTCCAGCTCACGACCTACATCGACGCGATCCAACCGACCGCACGGATCTTCGACGGCTTCTTCGTGCACAGCCGCGGTGGCGGCGCGATCCCGCTCACTGGTGGCGGCATCACGACCGGCATCGTGGGCGGCATTCGCATACGGGACGACATCGACGTCCCGGTATTCCTGTTCGAAACCGAGACCGACCTCGACCTGCTGCACTACGTCGACGCGAGCCAACCCGACTCGAATCACCTCCGGGTGTGGGAGGTGGCGGGCGCCGCGCACGCCGACGCGTACCTCCTGGGCGGGAATGCGAACGCACTGGGCTGCCACGGCGAGATCAACACCGCACCCACGCACTACGTCGTCGAAGCCGCGCTGCACCGGCTCGACGAATGGCTCCGGACCGGTTCGCCGCCCGCGTCCGCGCCGCGGCTGCAGGTCGCGCTCGCCAAGGGTTCGCTCCGCGTGCAACGCGACGCCCAAGGGAACGCGATCGGCGGCGTGCGCACCGCCGCGAACGACGTCCCGGTCGCCGCGTTGTCGGGCGACTCGGCCGATTCTTCGATCCTGTGCGTCTTGTTCGGGAGCACGCGCCCCTTCGACCACGCGACCATCCGACGCCTGTACCCGACCAAGGCCGCGTACCTGGCGGCCTTCGGCCGGGCGACCGACAAGGCGATCGCGAGCGGGTACCTCCTTCCGGCCGACCGCGCCGCGATCCTCGCCGACGCGGCCAAGGCAAATGTTTGATCCGATCCGATCCGATCTCGCGACCCGGCGGATCGCAGCCCGTACATCGCTAGCGTGAGGTCGCGATGACGGGCGAAACCAACCCGAGCGAACGGCGACGCTGGAACGACGAGCGCTGGACGTCGGTCTGGCCGAAACGGGAGCGGTTCACCGACGCCGTGACCCCCCGGCTCCTCGACGCGCTCGCGCTCACGCCGGGAGAGCGCGTGCTCGACGTCGGCTGCGGGGGCGGTAAGGCCACGATCGAAGCCGGCCGGCGCGTCGGGTCGCAGGGGTCGGCGATCGGCGCGGACATCTCGGTTCCGCTGGTCGAGCTCGCGACGCGGCGGGCTCGCGAGGCCGCGGCCGACAACGTCACCTTTCAGGTCGTCGACATGCAGCACGACTCGGTGCCGGGCCGACCGTTCGACGTGGCGATGAGCCAATTCGGCGTGATGTTCTTCGACGAACCGGTGACTGCCTTCGTCAACATCGCGCGCCACCTCCGCGTGGACGGGCGCATCGTCTTCGCGTGCTGGGAATCGGTCGACCGCAATCCATGGTTCGTGGCGTCCGCGCTGGCGCGCTTCCTGCCCCCCGTCCCGCCGCCCGGCGAGGGCAAGTCGCCGACCGGACCCTTCGCGCTCGCCGACCACGAGCGAACCGCGGGGATCCTGCGCGACGCGGGTTTTTCGGCAATCCGGCGCACCGCGATCGACTTCACGGTCGACCTCCCCGAGGACGCGATCGTCGACGACGACCAGCTCGAGTTCATGGGTGTGAGCGAGGCTGACATGCCCGCGGCGCGCCGGGCGATCGACGATCACATGGGGCGGTTCCGGCAGGGTCCCGAGATCTCCCGCTTTCCGTTGTCGTTCCAGATCTTCGAGGCCCAGAATTTCGAAGATCGGCGCGCCGGGTCCTAGCCGCGGGCGCGCTCAGATGAGCGGGCTGCCGGGATCGAGTCCGAGCAGTACCCGCCCTGCGATCTCGAAGCGGGCCGGCGACAAGATGATGTGTTGGGTCATGGTGTGGACGTCACGCCAACAGCGGTCGAGGACGGTGTCTCGGGCTACTGCATTCATGCCGGCCGCGTCGTGGAGGAGATCGATGGCCTGGGCCGCGAGGC
>DATCCI010000070.1:0-10731 GCA_036511415.1 Acidimicrobiia bacterium | reverse complement strand
GCGCAGCGCGCGCCACGACCGGTTGTGGGGCGCTCGGTCGTGGGGCGCTCGGTCGTGGGCCGCCCATTCGCCGGACGCGGGCGGCGGGGGAGGAGGCGGCGGCGGGGGAGGAGGCGGCGGCGGAGGTGCGGTCGGGGGCGGATTGGTGTCCATGTCCGCCAGCGTGCGCTCGACGCGAGCGCGCCGCCATCGGGAATCACCCTGACGTCGTTCCGGATGTGGGGCGACGGGGTTCGGCGCGATCATCTGCCCGTGCCGGCACCACGCGTCCTTCGTCGTCGCGACCTCACGCGGCCCGCCGAAGGGCGGATGGTGGCCGGTGTCGCGGCCGGTCTGGCCGACGCGCTGGGCCTCGACCCGAACGTCGTGCGCTGCGGGTTCGTGGTGTTGGCGATCGCGAGCGGCTTCGGTTTGATCCTCTACGGCGCGGCGTGGGCGTTGATGCCCGACGCGGCGGCCGAAGTCTCACGTCCGCCGGCACCACGCGGCGATGCGATCGCGACCGTTGCGTTCGGCGCGGTCGTGCTCGGCGGTCTCTTGCTGGTGCGGGCGCTCGGTCTGTGGCCGGGTGACGTCGTCGTCTGGCCGCTCGCGGCCGCGCTCGTCGGGCTGGCGCTGCTCGCGATGCGGACCGTGCCGAGCGGTTCGGCTGATCTGCCCGACTGGCAACTCCTGCAGCGCCTCCCGCCCGACGCCGCCGATGCCGTCGCGGTGCTCGTCGGTACGCGGCGCGGCGCGCTCGTCCGGATCGCGGCCGGTGTCGCGTGCGTCGTCGTGGGTCTCGCCGCGTTCGTCGTCAGCGTCGACTCATGGCGCGCGCTGCGAGGCACCTTGGTCGCGACGGTCGCGGTGATCATCGGCGTCGCCCTCGTCGTAGGTCCGGGCGTCTCCCGGCTCGTGCACGCGCTCGTCGCCGAGCGGCGTGAGCGGATCCGCGCCGACGAGCGCGCCGAGGTTGCCGCGCATCTGCACGACTCCGTGTTGCAGACACTCGCGCTCGTCCAACGACGCGCCGACCAACCGCGCGAGGTCGTCCGGCTCGCACGGATGCAGGAGCGTGAGCTACGGGCGTGGCTGCTGAGCGGTGACGACCCGGCCGCGAGCGCGGGCGCATCACTCGGCGCGGCGCTGGAGGAGCTCGCGGCGTCGATCGAGGCCGAGCAGGGCGTGCCGGTCGAGGTGGTGCGCGTGCGCGACTGTGGGATCGAGGGAACCGAGCCGTTGCGCGCCGCGGCGCGTGAGGCAATCCTCAACGCGACCCGCCACTCCGGCGCCGCGATCGTGTCGGTCTACCTGGAAGTGGAACCGGAGCAGGCGACGATCTTCGTGCGTGATCGCGGACGCGGCTTCGACCCCGAAGCGGTACCGGCTGATCGCGGTGGCATCAGCCACTCCATCGTCGGCCGTATGACCCGCGCCGGCGGTCGCGCCGCGGTGCGCTCGGTGCCCAGCGAGGGAACGGAGGTGGAGCTGGTGCTCCCGTTGGCGAAGGTCGGCGAGTCGTCGTGACCACGACTCGGGCGCGCGTGTTCCTGGTCGACGACCATCAGCTCTTTCTCGCCGGTGTCCGCGCCGAGCTCGGTGACGTCGTCGACGTGGTCGGCGCGGCATCCGACGTGGACGCCGCGATCGAGATGATCCGCGAGCGAGGCCCGGACGTGGTCCTCGTCGACGTGCACATGCCCGCGGGCGGCGGCGCGCGGGTGATCAGCGAGATCGCCAAGACGCATCCCGACGTCCAGTTCCTCGCGCTGTCGGTCAGTGATGCGCCCGAAGACGTGATCGCGACCATTCGCGCCGGAGCACGCGGTTACGTGACGAAGACCATCGCACCGGCCGAGCTGCTCGACGCGATCGCGCGCGTGCGCGGCGGCGACGCGGTGTTCTCGCCGCGCCTCGCCGGCTTCGTCCTCGACGCGTTCGCCGATGTCGCACCGGCCGCCGCCGACCCGGAGCTCGACCAGCTCACACCGCGCGAGCGCGAGGTCCTACGCCTCATTGCTCGCGGCTACTCGTACAAGGAGATCGCGCGCGACCTCGGCATCTCGGCCAAGACCGTCGAGAGCCATGTCTCGTCGGTCCTGCGCAAGCTCCAGCTGTCGAGCCGGCATCAGCTCGCCCGCTGGGCGTCCGACCGCCGCCTCATCTGAGGCCGCATCCGAGACCGTCTCACTCGCTACGGTCTGGACCGTGCCGCTGCCCGTCCGACCTCCGTTCGAGCCGATGCTCGCCAAGCTCACTCGCGAGCTGCCCGCGGCCGGCGATGTCAGCTACGAGCCCAAGTGGGACGGCTTTCGATGCATCGTGTTCCGCGACGGCGACGATCTCGATCTGCAGTCGCGCAATCAGAAGCCCCTGTTGCGCTACTTCCCCGAGTTGCGCGAGCCACTGCTCGCGCAACTACCGGAGCGCGTGGTGCTCGACGGTGAGCTCGTCGTCGCGAACGAGCGCGGCCTCGACTTCGACGCGTTGCAGCTGCGCCAGCATCCGGCCGCCTCGCGTGTGAAGAAGCTCGCGGCCGAGATCCCGGCGTCGTACGTCGCGTTCGATCTGCTCGCACTCGACGACCGATCGCTCCTCGATGTGCCCTTCGTCGATCGGCGCTCGACCCTCGAACGCGTGCTCGCGGGTGCGCGTCCACCCGTATACCTGACGCCCACGACGCGAGACCGCGACGTCGCGGCCGACTGGTTCTCGCGCTTCGAGGGTGCCGGCTTCGACGGCGTCGTCGCCAAACCGCTCGCCGACGGGTATCGCCCGGGCAAACGCACGATGCTCAAGGTGAAGCACGAGCGCACCTGCGACTGCGTGGTCGCGGGGTTCCGTGTGCACAAGGACGGGAACGGCGTGGGCTCGTTCCTGCTCGGCCTCTACGACGACGACGGAGCGCTGCACCACGTCGGCGTCGCGAGCGCGATGGCGGCGAAGCTGCGTGCCGACCTCGCGCTCGAGGTCGAAGACCTCCGTGCCGGCGCGCTGACCGAGCATCCGTGGAGGGACTGGGCGGAGTCGATGTCGGCGGCCGCCGAGTCGGGCACGCGGATGCCGGGAGGCCCCAGCCGATGGAACGCGACCAAGGACCTGTCGTGGGAGCCGCTGCGGATCGAGCGCGTCTGCGAGGTCGAGTTCGAGGGGATGATGAACGGACGCTTCCGTCACAACGCCCGCTTCCGGCGGTGGCGCCCCGACAAGGATCCGAGCGACTGCACGTACGCGCAGCTGGAAACCGTCCCGCCGGCCGAGCTGCGTGAGATGTTCGCCTGACCGCTGCCTCGGCCGCGGCGTTCGCTCGATTCGTGCCTGGTACACGGGGGCGGGTCGCGCTACACTTCTACAGTTGTATTGGGCGCCCCGCGGGGGCGGGAAACGTGGGCCATGGCCCACGTTTTTTCTTGAGATCAGCGAGGAAGGGCTCGGAACCGTGAGCGCAACGGACACGCAACTCGAAGCGGTACGTGCCGCAGTCGAGCCTGCCGTCGTCGCGCTCGGACTCGCCGTTTACGACGTCGAGCTGATGGGGGGCGCCGGCGCGCGCACCTTGCGGGTCACGGTGACGCGCCCCGGCGGCGTCGACCTCGAGACCATCACCGCCGTCACCCATGTGGTCTCACCCATCGTCGACGACGCGACGACGATCGGCGGCTCGTACCTGCTCGAAGTCAGCAGTCCGGGTATCGAGCGCGCCCTGCGGGTTCCGTCGCATTACCTCGCGGCCATCGGCGAGGAGGTGTCGGTCAAGTTCCACACCGGCGCCGGTCCGAGGCGCGTGCGGGGCGTGCTTCGCGGTTTCGACGGAGCGACCTGCGTCGTCGAGTCGGACGAGGGGATCGACGAGGAGATCACGATCGCCGACGTCACCCAGGCACGCACCGTCTTCGAATGGGGCCCGCAGCCGCGTCAACGGTCCGGCGGCAAGCATGCGAAAGACCAGGGGCGCGCGCGGGCGAAAGGGAAGTCATGAAGAACCCCGAGATGCTCGAAGCGCTCTCGGCGCTCGCAATCGAAAAGGGCATTCCCGAAGAGATCATGCTCGAGGCACTCGCCAACGCACTGGTGACGGCCTACAAGCGGATGCCGGAAGCGGCCGAGGAAGCGCTCGTCGAGATCGACGTCGAGACCGGCGAGATCCGCGTGATCGCGCAGGAGCTCGACGAGGACGGAAACGTCACCCGCGAGTGGGACGACACCCCCGCCGACTTCGGTCGTATCGCGGCGCAGACCGCCAAGCAGGTGATCCTGCAGCGGATCCGCGAAGCCGAGCGCGAGATGAAGTACGAGGAGTACGCCGGGCGCGAAGGCGACATCGTCACCGGCATCATCCAGCAGACGGACGCCCGCTACACGCTGCTCGACCTCGGCCGGGTCGAGGCCTTGCTGCCGCAGGCCGAGCAGGTTCCCGGCGACCGCTACGACCACGGCTCGCGCATGAAGGCGTACATCGTCGAGGTGCGCAAGACGGCCAAGGGTCCTCAGATCGTCGTGTCGCGCACGCACCCCGGTCTCGTCCGGCGCCTCTTCGAGCTCGAAGTCCCCGAGCTGCTCGACGGCGTCGTCGAGATCAAAGCCGTTGCGCGCGAGCCCGGGCACCGCACGAAGATCGCGGTCGCGTCGAACGATCAGAACGTCGATCCGGTCGGGGCATGCGTCGGCGCACGCGGCATGCGCGTCCGCCAGGTCGTGAACGAGCTGCGCGGCGAGAAGGTCGACATCGTTCCGTACAGCGCGGAGCCGCAGGAGTTCGTCATGCGCGCGCTCGCGCCCGCCAAGGTGCGCGAGGTACGGATCCACGAGGACACCGGCATCGCCGAGGTCATCGTCCCCGACTTCCAACTCTCGCTCGCGATCGGCAAAGAGGGCCAGAACGCGCGGCTCGCCGCGCGGCTCACCGGTTGGCGCGTCGACATCAAGAGTGAGACGCAGCTCGCAGAAGAAGAGGCGGGCGGCGGCTACGCCGAGGGCGAGTGGGTCGAGGGGCCCGACGGTCAGCTCATGTGGCAGCCGGCCGAAGGCGGGCAGGCCATCAGCGCGGCCGAAGCCGGCTACGGCACGATCGCGGGTGGTGAACGTCCGGTCGAGACCGCGCCCGAAACTCGCGACCTCGACGATGAATCGCCGGCGGCGCCGGCCGCGGAGGAAGCGGCGGTACACGTCGACGCGACGGTCGCGGACATCGCCGCCGACGAGCTGGCAGCGGACGCCGACCTCGACGACGAGGATGCGGACGTCCGGACGGAAGAGGCAGCGGAGATCGAGGAGACGGCAGGAGAACAGAGCTGACGGAACCGCGTCGCACGTGCGTCGGCTGCCGGCGGACCCACCGGCCCGACGGGTGGATCCGGATTGCGGCGACGCGTGAGGGAGCGGTACAGATCGGCCGGACGGCCCCCGGTCGGGGCGCATGGGTGTGTTCGGGAACGTGTCTCACCCGGGCCCTCGAGCGGGGCAGGCTCGCCCGGGCGCTACGGATCGAGCTGACCAGCACCGAAGTCGAGGCGTTGCGCGCGAGACTAGAGAGCATCAATTTCTAGGGAACGGACTGTTTTGGCGACGAAGAAGATCCGGGTCTACGAGCTGGCACGAGAGCTCGGCGTTGACAACGCCGTCGTGGTCGAGCTTTCCAACGAGCTCAAGATCGGGGTGAAGAGCCACTCGTCGAGCATCGACGAGCCGTCGGCGGATCGCGTTCGCCGACTGGCCGACTCCCGCGGCCTCAAGCGTGAGCTCGTCGTCGAGCCCGAGCCCGCGCCGGCGCCGCCCGAGCCCGAGGCACCTCCGGCCGTCGCTCCGGCCCCCGTCGCGCCCGCCGGCGCTGAACCGGTCGCACCCCAGGTGGTCGCGCCGGCGGTCGCCGAGGAACCGAAGCCCGCAGTCGTGCGGTCCGCGCACCGGGTCGTGCGTTCCTCGCCCGCGCCGATTCCACCGCTCGCACCCGCGCCGATCGAACGGCCGGCTGCGGCGTCCGCCACGCCCACGGCTGCGCCCCCGGCGCGGAGCGCGCCTCCGGTAGAGGAACGTCCCGCGGCACGCGCGGCGACGCCGCCTCCGACCGCGCCGTCGCGCCCGACCTCCGGGAGCGGCAAGGCGATCCCGCCGCCTCCGGCGGGCGGGAAGGTACCGCCGCCGCCGCCCGGTCCGCGCACCAGCTTCGGGAGTCGTCCCGGCGGTCCGCGTCCCGGTCCCGGCAGCAGTGGTGGTCCCGGCGCGGGTGGCGGTCGCAGCGGACCTGGTGGTGGCGCGGGCGGAGGCTTCGGCGCGCCGCGCGGTGGTGGCGGTGGTGGCGGTGGATACACGCCCGGTGGTGGACCGGGCGGCGCACCCGGTGGACCCGGCGCCGGTCGCGCCGGGGCGCCCGGTCGCGGTCGGGGCGGGCCCGGTGGTGGACCGGGCGGCTTCGGTGGTGGGCCGGGCGGTGGCCCCGGTGGTCGGGGACGACCCGGCGGACCGCCGCAGCGGCGCCGCAAGAAGCGCCGTCGGGATCGCGCCGAGCTCGAACCCGCGTCGCAACGGCTCACGCCCGCGGACGCGCCCGTGCCCGAAGGCGAGATCGTCGTCGCGCGCGGCAGCACGATCCAGGAGTACGCGCCGAAGCTGAACCGCACGCCGGCCGACCTCGTCCGCATCTTGTTCGAGGCGGGCGAGATGATGACCGCGACGGCGTCGCTCGCCGACGAGATGATCGAGCTGATCGCCGAGGCACTCGGCGCCCAGATCCTCATCGTCGAGCCCGGCAGCGAGCAGGAGATCGAGCTGATCGCGCTGCTCACCGCCGACGACGACGAAGACGACGAAGCGCTGCTCGAACCTCGCCCGCCGGTCATCACGGTGATGGGTCATGTCGACCACGGCAAGACCACGCTGCTCGACCGCATCCGCCATGCGAATGTCGTCGCGGGCGAGGCCGGTGGCATCACCCAGCACATCGGCGCGTATCAGGTGACCCGCGACGGTCGCCGCATCACGTTCATCGATACGCCCGGCCACGAGGCGTTCACCGCGATGCGCTCGCGTGGCGCGCAGATCACCGACATCGCCGTCCTCGTGGTCGCGGCCGACGACGGCGTGATGCCGCAAACGGTCGAGGCGATCAACCACGCGCGCGCGGCCGAGGTCCCGATCGTCGTCGCGATCACGAAGGTCGACCGAGAAGACGCCGATCCCACGCGCGTGCGTCAGCAGCTCACCGAGCAACAGCTGGTGCCCGAGGAGTGGGGCGGTGACACGATCGTGCGCGACGTCGCGGCGCCCACGGGCGAGGGCATCGAGGAACTGCTCGACGCGCTGCTGCTCGTCGCCGACGCGGAGATCGCCGAGGATCTCGTCGCCAACCCGAAGCGGGCGGCCAAGGCGTACGTCCTCGAGTCGTTCCTCGACCAGGGCCGGGGTCCCGTGGTCACGGCGCTCGTCGAGGAAGGCACGTTGCGCGTCGGCGACCAGATCGTCGCCGGTCCGGCGTGGGGGCGGGTGCGGGCGATGTTCGACGAGCACGGCCAGCAGGTCACCGAAGCCGGTCCGTCGGTTCCGGTCGAAGTGCTCGGGCTCGACGACGTCCCGCTCGCGGGCGACGAGCTTCGGGTCGCGCCCTCCGACAAGGTCGCGCGCACCGTTGCCGAGGCGCGCACACACCGGCGAAAGGTCGCCGCGCAACGCAACCCGATGATGCTCGGCGGTGGTGCTCGGCTCGAGGACATCTTCGCGATGGTCCAGCGCGGCGAGGTCGCCACGTTGAACCTCATCGTGAAGGCCGACGTGAACGGGTCGCTCGAGGCGCTCACCGACGCGCTGAAGAAGCTCGACGCCGAGCACGACGAGGTGCGGTTGTCGTTCGTGCACCGCGGGGTGGGCGGTATCACGGCGTCCGATCTCGATCTCGCCGCGGTGTCGAACGCCACGGTGATCGGCTTCAACGTGCGCCCCGACCGCAAGGCCCGCGAGGTGGCCGAGCGCGAGGGCGTCGAGATCCGTACGTACGAGGTCATCTACGGCGTCCTCGACGACGTGCGCAACGCCCTGGTCGGGATGCTCAAGCCCGAGTACGAAGAGGTCGTCACCGGTGACGCCGAGGTGCGCGAGGTCTTCTCGGTGCCGCGGGTCGGCAAGGTCGCGGGCTGCTACGTCACCGGCGGTGTCATCACCCGCGGCTCCAAAGTGCGCTTCCTGCGCGACGGTACGGTCATCTGGAAGGGTCAGATCGCCACGCTGCGGCGTTTCAAGGACGACGTGCGCGAGGTGCGCGAGGGCTTCGAGTGCGGAATCGGCCTCGAGAACTACCAGGACCTCAAGCCGGGCGATGTCATCGAGACCTTCGAGGAGCGCGAGATCGCTCGAGTCTGATCGCCGGAGCTCGACGACGTGAGCGTGCTCGCGGTCGGTCTCCTCGCCGTCGGTCTGATCGGCGCGCTTGCTCGCCCGGGCAATATCCCGGCGTGGGCACTGCCCCTGGCCGCGGCGCTCGTCGCGGTCGCGACGCGCGTCGTCGACGGCAGCCAGCTGCATGACGTCCTGCGCCCCTTGGCGTCACCGCTCGCATTCGTCCTGGTGGCCGTGCCGCTCGCCGCGTCGCTCGATCACGTCGGGGTGTTCGGCGAGCTGGCGGCCCTCGCGGCTCGCAGCCGCCACGTCGTCGGGGCGCTCTGGATCCTCGCCGCGCTCGTCGTCGCGTTGTTGAACCTCGACGCCGCGGTCGTGCTGCTCACACCTTTGTACATTCGAACCGCGGTCCTCGTCGACGTCGACCCGGTCGCACTCGCGTTCCAGCCGGTACTCCTTGCCTCGCTCGCCAGCGGTGTGCTCGTGGTGTCGAACCTCACCAACCTCCTCGCCGCGTCGCACCTGTCGTTGCAGAACACCGACTTCCTGCGGCATCTCGCGCTCCCGTCGCTCGCGGCGTCCGCCGTCGGATGGTTCGCGTATCGCCGGGTCTTCCGGATCCGGCCGCGTGCGGGCCGTCGAGTCGACCGGCACGCGCCAGACCGGCACGCCCTCGTCCTGGGGCTCGGCGCGATCGCGCTGTTCCTCGCGCTCTTGCTCGGAGGCGAACCGTTCGGCGTTCCGGCGTGGGCGGCCGCGCTGGCGACCGAGATCGTTCTCATCGCCGCGACTCGGCAATTCCCGTGGCGCCACGTGCCGGTCGGCACCGCGGTCCTCGCCGCCGCGCTTGCCGTCCTCGCCGTAGGTGTCGCGGGCGCACTTCCTCGTGCGTTCACGAGCCTGGGTGCGGGCGGGGCGCGCGGCTTCGCCGGGGGCGTCGTCTCGGCCAACCTGCTCAACAACCTGCCGGCGATCTCCGTCGGTCTGGCCCACGTGTCGGTGCGAGGGCGGGTGTGGCCTCTGTTGCTCGGGGTGAATCTGGGCCCGCTCCTCCTGCTCACCGGCTCGCTCGCCGGCCTGCTGTGGCAGGCCAGCGCGCGCCGGGCCGGCGTCGAGGTCGACGCCGGGCGCTATACCCGGGTCGGGGCCGCAGTGGGCCTGCCGGCGATGGCCGCCGCCGCCCTCGTGCTTCGCCTCGCCGGCTGAGGCAACGCGCATTCGTATCGAACCGCCACTGCCGGTGGCGCGAGACTGGACCCGTGTACGCGGCCGCTGTCCGTTTCGATCTGCACATCCCGCAGAGTCGATCGCTGAAGACGAAGCGCGCCGCGATCCGCCCGATCGTCGACGGGATGCGTCATCGGTTCCGGGTCTCCGTAGCCGAGGTCGACCACCACGAGCAGTGGCAGCGGGCCGCGATCGCCGTGGCCGTCGTCGCAAACGGCGATTCCCAGCTGCGTGAGGTGCTCGCCGCGATCGAACGGTTCGTGGTCGCGGCCGACGACGTCGAGTTGCTCGACGTGGAGACCGCGTGGCTCGAGAGCGAGCGGGCGTGAGCGCATGACGTCGGCCAAGCGGTACCCGCGCACGGCGCGGCTGAACGAGGTGATGCTCGAGGTGCTCGCCGACGAGCTCGAACGCATGAGCGACCCGCGGCTCGAGCTCGTCACGCTCACCGGCGTCGACGTGAGCCGCGACCTCGCGCACGCCAAGGTCTATTACTCGACGCTGACCGCGACGGCGGTCGAGGCACGGGATTCGATCCCCGACGACGTGGCGACCGCGCTGCACTCCGCCGGTTCGCACCTGCGCGGCGTCGTCGGTCGCCAGATGCGTATCCGCCAGGTGCCGCGTCTCGAGTTCGCCGTCGACCCCGGCATCGTTGCGGGTCAACGAATCGAGGACATCCTGCGCGAGATCCACCACCGAGAGGCGTCCACGGACGAGAGTGGTGGCGCGGGCGACGAGGAGACGTGGTGAAAGGCGACGCGGTCGAGGATGCACTGACCGAGGCCGCGTACGCCATCCGGTCCGCGTCGGAGGTGAGCCTCGCGTGCCACGTCAGTCCCGACGGTGACGCGCTCGGCTCCATGCTCGCGCTGCATCATGTGCTGGGCGCGGCCGACATCCGGAGCGTCGCTTCGTTCTCGGAGCCGTTCATCACCGCGCCGCACTACCGCGACCTCCCCGGGCTCGAGCTGCTCACACCGCCCGACCGCTTCCCGCGCGAACCGCAGGTCATGGTCACCTTCGACTCGGGTTCGCTGGCTCGGCTCGGCGACCTGGAGCCCTCGGCCAAGGCCGCGGGTGAGCTCGTCGTCATCGACCATCACGTGTCGAACGAGCGCTACGGCACCATCAACGTGATCGATCCCGACGCGGCCGCGAGCGGAGTGCTCGTCCGGCGGTTGATCGGCCGGCTCG
>DATCCI010000069.1:0-2042 GCA_036511415.1 Acidimicrobiia bacterium | reverse complement strand
ACCTCAACCCATTCGCGTGGTATTGCCTGACCGTCGGCGCGGGGACGGCGATTTACTTCGCGCTGACCTGATCGTCTCGACCGCGCCGTGGAGCAGCGGACGTCGGGTCAGAGCTGCTCGGGCGCCCGATGGTCGTCGAGGCGGTCGGCGGGGCTCTTCCCCGAGTACTCGGCGTCATAGCTCCAGTCGGGCTGCTTGGCCCGCTGCCGCTCGTCGAGGACGGCCCGGCCGTTCACGATGTCGACGATCGGGGCGATCACCTCGGGGTCGACGGGAAGCAGGATGTCGTGCACGTGGTCGCGGAACGAGTCGTGAAACAGGCCCAAGATGCTGTCGGTGACGTCGTGTTGCTGATACGCCAGGTTGCATCGGGCACTGTCGGTCACCGTGCGGAGGAGGGCATCGACGCCCTCGAGGTCATCGTCGTCAGCCTCGGAGCGGGCGATGCGCTGTAGCCGGTCGGAGAGCCCCAAACCGTCCAGCTTGCAAGGAGTGCACTGGCCGCACGACTCCACCGCGAGGAACCGCGACACGCCTGCGGCGATCGCGACCGGGTCGTCGCGGTCGTCGTAGAGGATGAACCCGCCGGTGCCGAGGCCCGTGCCCTGGTCCCGCATCGCCTCGTGGCTCATCGGCGTGTCGAACTTTGCTGCCGGCAGCAGCGGGTTCGACACCCCCGAGAGCGCGGCGATGAGCTGGTGACCAGCCTCGGCGCCTCCGCCGATGACCTCGATCGCTTCTTGGACCGGGGTTCCCATCGCAAACTCGGCCACGCCGTGACGCTGAGCCCGGCCGGTGATGGTGCAGACGATGGTGCCCGGTGACGCGTCCGTCCCGACCGAGCGGAACCAGTCGGCACCCTCGGCGATGATCCCGGGCACGTTCGCGAACGTCTCGACGTTGCTGGCCAGTGTGGGTGGCGCCTCCGACTCGCTGTCGGGAGCGGCCATCTCGACGTGCGCCGCGGAGGCACTGTTGGTTGTGACGTCCGCCGGCGTGTCGACGATCTCCTCCACCCCGCGCCGGTAGGGGGGCGCGATGCGCGGGAACGGGTACCGGCCGTCGATGCACTCGAGGAGGGCGGTCTCCTCCCCGTAGAGGTACTCGCTCGGTCCTTCGAAGACCCAGACCTCGAGCCCGTCGGTCCATCCCGCGCCGTGGGCCTCGTCGATCGCCTGGCGCAGACGCGCGACCTCTTTGCTGAACGCGCGCTTCACGCCGACGATGACCCGGTCGGCGCGAACGGCCCGCGCCGCGATGAGCGCGCCTTCGAGGACGTGGTACGGGTTGGCGCGCAGGATCGCCCGGTCTTTGAACGAACCCGGTTCTCCCTCCGCGCCGTTGACCACGACCGTCGACGGAACCGACGGGGAGTCCATCGCGGCGACGGTGCGCCATTTGCGGCCGGCGGGAAATCCGGCGCCGCCTCGCCCGGCGAGGCCCGATGTCTCGATCTCGTCGATGATCGCATCCGGATCGACGCGCCCCGCGACGTCGAGTCCGCGGCCACCGCCCCCGGCGACGTAGTCGGCGAGGCTGCGCACCGGCTCGGGTGCCAAGACACGGGTTGCGGGCGGCATCGGGCCGCAGTCTGTCACGCCGGCCTCATTGCCCCCTTGTCGATGGTCGACGCGGCAAGGCGCGGGGTAGGTTCCGCGGGCATGGACGAGCACGTGATCACGGGGGCCCGCACGTTCTGGGAGCTGATCGACCGGCGAGCCGACGCGGACCCGGACCGGGTGATGCTCATCGACGAGGCGGACCGCACGGTCACCTTCGGTGAGTTCCGAGACCGGGCCGCCCGGGTCGCGGCGGGCCTGCACGCCCTCGGCGTCGGCGAGGGAACGGCAGTGTCCTGGCAGCTGCCGACGAGCATCGACACGATCGTGCTGTCAGCGGCCCTCGGTCGCGTCGGGGCGGTCCAGAACCCCATCATCCACTTGTACCGCGAACGCGAGGTCGGCTTCGCGCTCCGCCAGACCGGAGCTCGTCTGTTCTTCGTCCCTGGCGTGTGGCGCGGCTTTGACTACCCCGCGCTCGCA
>DATCCI010000068.1:0-5896 GCA_036511415.1 Acidimicrobiia bacterium | reverse complement strand
CGGCCTGAACGACGCCGACGACGATCGAACGACGTCTGACCCGCGAACCGTGATCGCGTCGTCGACGCGACGATGCGGGCGCGCCTCGAAGGGAGCCATGAGAACGACGTCGGCATAGCCGTGCACACGGTCGACGAGGCGGCGAAGAGCTTCGCCGAATCTCGTGGAATGCTGGAAGGCGACGTCGTTCGAGAACAGTACGGTCACGAGATCGGCGTGAATGTCGTCGAGCAGCGCGAGCGGATCACCCGCCGACGGCCGACAGAAATCGCCGAGCAAATTTCCCGGGCAGCCGAGGTTGTGCACCACCGGACCCGCCCGTGCCGATGACCGGTCGCGGACGTTGATGCCGGCGATCGGTGCGATACAGGGACGCGTCCCGTCGAAGCCTCGGATCAGGAGCCGCTTCGCAACCGGCTCTGTGAGGGTGAGCTTGTGCAGCTTGTTGTCGCCTGCGGCCGTCGCCGGGCCGTTCTGCCATTTGCGATCGTCGATGCAATATTGCCAGGCGCCGGCGCCGGGCATGTCGAACCAGTAGATGTCGAGCTCGGTCACCCGCATCGTCGCGGGCTTCCACCACTTCAGCTCGTCGATCGCATCGCCGGAGCTGATCAAACCGATCCCGAACGGGGCGACATCGAACGCGTCCGCGCGCGTCGCCCGAGTCCAGGTGCCGCTCCGGCTCCATTCCTCGATTCGCCACAGACCCCGGAAGCCGCCCGAAGCCGGGAGCCCGGACCGCTCGGCCAACGCGCGCGTCAGTTGCTCGACCCAACCGACAAGGCTCGCCACGGTCTCGAAGTTGCCGGTCGTACCTCGGGTGATCGAGTCACCGATACAGGCGACGGTAGGGGCGGCATCATCCCGACGCTCCCAACGCGTCAGGCCCATCCTCGAGCGTTCCCCGATCCCCATGAAACGGGCATCGTATTTCGATGAGCGCGTCCGATGTACGCAAGTCTGCTCTTCGTGGCAGGGTGTCGTCGTGATCACGAGCACGCACGCCATCATCTACGCCGACGACGCCGAACGGGCTCGCACGTTCTTGCGGGACGTGCTCGAACTGCCGTACGTCGATGCGCACGACGGCTGGCTCATCTTCAGGCTCCCACCGGCCGAGCTCGGAGTTCACCCCGCGGGAGCGCCAGGAGATCCGCGGTCGGGCGCGCCGAGCGGTCATCACGAGCTGTTCTTGATGTGCGACGACATCGAAGCCACCGTCGTGGAGCTCACGGCAAAGGGCGTCGAGTTCACTGCACCAATCGAGAACCAAGGCTTCGGGCTTCTCGCCCGTCTGCGCGTGCCCGGCGCGGGAGAGATCAGCATCTACGAACCGAGGCACGCGACCGCGTACGACCTCGACGGATAGCCGGGCCGCAGGCTCAGCGTGCGGTCGAGCGCTTCCCCGTCGCCCGCTTCACCGTCGGCGGCTTCGCCGGCGGTCGGACCGGGTGCACGGTTGCCCCGGTCCACTGATTCCAGCTCGTTTCCCAGTCCATGACGCCGTGATCACCGGGCGCCGGAGGTCGGGGGCCGCCGACCACCTCCACGACGTCGCCGACGCGGCTCATCGCGAAGAACGCCAACGCGTTCGCCGGGCTGAGGTTGATGCAGCCGTGCGACACGTTGGTTCGGCCCTGGCTACCGACCGACCAGGGCGCGGCGTGCACGTACTCGCCGCTGTCGGAGATGTGCACGTCTTGGTACACCAGTTCGTCGTACCCGTCGGGCGAGTTCACGGGTACCCCGTTCGTCGACGACACCATGCGCACGACGCTCTCGCGGTCCAAGACGATATGGGTCCCGTTCATGGTCGGATCGGTCGGGCGGCCACCGCTGAACGGGTAAACCGCGATCAGGTGCCCGCCGTCGCTGACGGTCATCTGGTGGGTAGCGAGGTTGGCTACCGCGACGTGGGCGCTGCCGATTGTGAAGTGAACCTGCTGTTGACCTTCGCCCCACAACAAGCTGCCCGCGTCCCAGCCGTCGAGATCGGCGGCGACCGTCACCTGCTCACCGGCCGGCCAGAACTGCTGCGGGCGGAAGTGCAGCTCTCGTGCGCTGAACCAATGCCAGCCTCCGGGAACCGGCCGCGACTCCGTGACCGTGAAATGAGCGAGAACCCGGGCGCGCGCGGCGTCGGAATCAATGAAGTGGTCGAAGCGAATGACGATCGGCTGAGCGACACCCACGGTCATGCCGTCCGCAGGGAACAACGTGGCAGAGACCATCCCCGCCGGCGTCAGCGTGCGGAACGTCGACGATGGGTTCACGGTCAAGCCGGAACGTCCGCCCGCCGTCGCGAGGATGCGATAGGACGATGACGGAGCCAGCAAACTCTGCGACTGCCATATGTGCGCCGAGGCAACGAACGCGCCCTTGACCGAATGACCGTCGGGGCCGGTTACCCGGACCGCCGTGAGTCGGCCGGCGCCGGTGGAGACCACGACCCTGGCGTTCGGTGCGACATCGGCCGCGCCCGCAGGAGGAGAAAACGTCACGGACTTCACGAGCGCGGCGCGAGCAGCGGCGCGCGCGGCGCGTTCCGCGTTCTGGCGCTGCGTGAGGAGTTGGGCCTCGACCAGGCGTTCGCGAGCACGATCCCGCGCCGCGCTCGAGCGCGCCACGTTGGTCGCGGCCACGCCAATGCCGGCACAGAGCACGATCGCCAACAAGATGACGATCACTCCGCCCGACCCACGGGACCACAGAGTGCGACGATGCACAGGACGGCCTTCCGAATCGGTCGACCGGAAAGCTAGGGCGACAGCGTCGCCGTGGAAAGTCGGGGTGGCACCAACCGGCCCGCTCGCGGGCGCGTCAGCCGGCGATGCCGACGATCGGCGCCGCGAGCTTCACGGTGGCGGCCGAGCCGAAGAAGGGTGCCCCGAGCGCGAACACGCCGCCGTCCGAGCCCGCCAGCCACTCGCCGCACCCCGCCGTGCTCGACCCGACACCCACGGCGGGTACGTTCATCGTCACGCCTATCGCCGAGATCGGTTGGCAACCGGCGGCGCTCGCATCGAAGGTCACGCTCGTACCGTCGGAGGTGACGAGCACGATGCCGCGGGTGGTTCCCGCGACCCGCGCGACGCCGACGTATTGCCGGGGGTACAACGCCTGTAATGCCGGAGGAGCTCCCGGCGCCAGCGCGTCGCCGAATGCGAACGCCTCCCCGGATGCGGTCGCCAACCAGTAGCCGTTGCCGTCGTTCGTCGTCGCGATGCCCACGACGGGAGCGAGGATGTCCGCGCCGGACAGCGAGCCGAAGAACCGGGCGTCGCCGAACGCGAACACGCCACCGTCCGCAGCGACGAGCCAGTAGCCCCCGCCATCGGGCGTCGACGCGATTCCTTCGATCGGGCGGTTCAACGAGATGCCCCCCATCGACCCGAAGAAACGGGCGTCGCCGAACGCGAACACGCCACCGTCGGCCGCGACGAGCCAGTAGCCCCCGCCGCCGGGCGTCGACGCCACCGCACGAACCGATGCGCGCAGGTGCAAGGCGGCCGCCGAGCCGTGGAACGCCCGGCCGAAGGCGAAGACGCCTCCGTCGGCCGCGGCGAGGAGGTACCCCGGCGGCCGCGGGGGCACCGCCGACGCCGGCGCGGCCGAGAACCCGACCAACACGAGGGCAACCACTCCGAGCGAAAAGAGACGCAACGAACGATGCACGGGCCTACTCCTTGCCACAGCGGTGAAGCGCACGCCTGGTTGGCCGTCCGAACACCGAAGTGACAAGGTACGGCGTGGATCGCGACACGTTCTCCACGCTCGCGATCATAGGTACCGTCGCCGTCCTCGCACCGCTGATCTCGGAATGGGTGAAGGGCCGGATCCCCGGTGTGGTGCTCGAGATCGGCCTCGGGATCGTCGTCGGGCCCCAAGTGCTCGCTCTCGGCAAGGTCACGCCGCTCATCGACGGATTGTCCGGGATCGGTCTCACGTTCTTGTTCTTCATGGCCGGCTACGAGATCGACATGCAGCGCATTCGCGGCCGGCCGTTGTCGCGGGCCCTCCTCAGTTGGATCGCCGGGCTCGTCCTCGCGTTCGCGCTCGCGGCGACGCTCGTGATCACGGGCTTCGCGCTCTCGACCTTGCTCATCGGGCTCGCCCTCACCACAACGGCACTCGGAACCTTGCTCCCCATGCTCGAAGACAACGGTGAGATGCATACGCGCTTCGGCGCACTCGTGCTCGGTATCGGCGGAGTCGGCGAGTTCCTCCCGATCGTCGCCATCACGCTGCTCCTCACCGGGCACAACCCCTTCGGCACCGCCCTGTTGCTCGTCGGATTCGTGGCGCTCGCGACCGGTGCGGCCGCGCTCGCGCTCCGGCCCACACCCCATCGGGTCGCGCTGCTCCTCGGACGCACGCTCGACACCAGCTCGCAGCTGCCGATCCGCATCGCAGTGTTGATGGTCGTGTTGCTCGTCTGGGTGGCGAGTCGGCTCGGCCTCGACGTACTGCTCGGGGCGTTCGCAGCCGGCCTCGTCGTGCGGCTGGCGAACCAAGGCGAGACCGCGCAGGTGATCGAAATGAAGCTCTCCGCACTCGCGTTCGGCATGTTCGTGCCCGTGTTCTTCATCGTGAGCGGTATGTCGTTCGACGTACACGCGCTGACGGACAGCGCCGGGACGATCCTGCGGGTGCCGGTGTTCCTCGGCCTGTTCCTCGTCGTGCGCGGCCTGCCGACGTTGTGGTTCTACCGCCGCGACCTCGAGGTGCCCGACCGCGTCGCCGCCGCCCTCCTCGCGTCGACCGCGCTCCCCGTGGTCGTCGCGATCGCCCAGATCGGTCTCGACCGTCACAACATGAAACCGGAAAACGCGGCCGCCCTCGTCGCGGCGGGAATGCTCTCGGTGCTCGTGTTCCCCGCGATCGCCTTCGCGCTCCGCCGGCACACGGTGAGCAGGGCCGGTGCCGCGTAGGAGGTCGCACCTATGAGCGCACCGACCATGAAGGCCTGGGTCGTCGACGAACCGGGGCCGATCGACGAACATCCCCTCGTCCTCGTCGACCGGCCGGTGCCCACGCCCGGACCGCTCGAGGTCCGGGTGCGAGTACGCACCTGCGGGGTCTGTCGCACCGACCTCCACCTCGCCGAAGGCGACCTCGCGCCGCGCCGTCCCCGGGTCACCCCCGGCCACGAAGTCGTCGGGATCGTCGACAGCCTCGGCGCGGGTTCGCGCCGATTCACCGAGGGCGATCGCGTCGGCGTCCCTTGGCTCGCCCACACGTGCGGAGCGTGCCGGTTCTGCACGAGTGCGCGCGAAAATCTGTGCGTCGCGCCGCGGTTCACGGGATGGGACGTCGACGGCGGTTACGCCGAGTACGTCATCGTCGAAGAGCAATACGCCTATCCCCTGCCGCCCGTCTTCGGCGATGTCGCGACTGCTCCTCTCTTGTGCGCGGGAATCATCGGCTACCGGGCTCTGCGCCAATCCGACTGCCCGCCCGGCGGTCGGCTCGGCATCTACGGATTCGGCGCGTCGGCGCATCTCGTTGCGCAGGTGGCGATCGCGGAGGGACACCGAGTCCATGTGCTCACGCGGTCGCCGGAGGCACGACAGCTCGCGCTCGACCTCGGTGCGGCGAGCGCGCGGGGTGCTTCCGATCCTCCGCCCGAGCTGCTCGATGCGGCCCTGCTCTTCGCTCCGGTCGGCACGCTCGTACCGCCGGCGCTCGCCGCGCTCGATCGGGGCGGAACCCTCGCGATCGCGGGCATCCACCTCACCGACATCCCTCGCCTCGACTATCAGCAGCACCTCTTCCAAGAGCGAACCCTGCGCAGTGTGACCGCCAACACGCGCGACGACGGGAGACTCCTGCTGTGGACCGCGGCGCACATGCACATGCGTCCGATGACGACGACCTACCCATTCGACGGGGCGAA
>DATCCI010000067.1:0-9057 GCA_036511415.1 Acidimicrobiia bacterium | reverse complement strand
GTCCAGCCGCATGGCACTCGAACAAACGCGCCAATGCGGCCGTCGCCTCCGACCCGGCGGGAGCGCCGGAATCATCTCCGACATCGTTTTCGACGTCGAAGGGGTCGTGTCCCCTCGGGTGACCGGTCACGAATGGCGCCTCCATCTGCCCCTACCCACCCCGGACCGGCCCCTCAGGTTGGGTCGTGCGGCAAATTTTCGAGGGCAAATCTTCGAGCGTCGGCTACTCGTCGTCGTCGTCGGCCGTCGGGTCGATGTAGCGGATCCCGGTGTGGTGTCGTTGGGCGAGCTCCGCGTACGCCTCGGGGTTCGTCTCCACCCATAGCTCGGCGCCGGTGCCCTTGACGGGACGCTTCACGGTTGCCGGTGCTCCGGTGGCCAACATCCCCGCGCCGACCGTGGTTCCGGCGGCCACGACCGATCCGGCCGCCACGAGTGCCTTGACGCCGATCGTCGCGCCGTCGAGCACCACGCTGCCGTTCGCGATGAGGCATCCGGCCTCGAGGGTCGCACCGTGCACCACGCAGTTGTGGCCGACCGTCGCGCCGGGTCCGATGTCGGTCGTCAATCCGGGCGGGCCGTGGATGACGGCATTGTCCTGCACGTTCGCGCGTCGCCGGATGATGACGGGCGCGTAATCGGCCCGGATCACCGCGCCGTACCAGATCGACGCGCCTTCCTCCACGATCACGTCTCCGACGAGCGTGGCGGTCGGCGCGATGAACGCCCTTTCGTGCACCTGCGGCGCCAAGCCCTCGAACGAGAAGAGCGGCATGTCGTTCGGCTCCCTAGAGAAACGCCCGCGCAACCGCGATCGCGGTCCGGGCTGCGGCACCTTCGATCACGAGGTTCGTATCGGCAGGTCGGCGACGATGCACGAACACACGGCAGTAGTCGCCGGCCGCACCGCTGATGCGGTCGGCCGCGTCCTTCGGTCCGAAGGTCCACGACCCGCCGGACGGCAGCGACAATTCGACCCGTAGAGGCTCCGTCGGAGGCTCCTGACCGGCGACGGAGTAGGCGTACGGCAGGGCGCGGGTCGCGAGCCAGGCGACGTGCGCGAGGCGGTCGGTGTCGAAGGCCGGGATGCCGAGCGCGGTACGCACGTCGAGGCCGTGCGCCCAGGTTTCCATCAGCCGGGCGGTGGCGAAGGAAGGCGCGCGCATGCCGATGCCCCAGGGCACGCGGGCGTCGGGCGACAGCGCGACCAGCATCGAGCGTTCCGCAGCCGACGTGCGCACCCACCACGCCGCGACGTCGCGCCCGGTCTGGCGGCGCCCGCGCAGCACGCCGTGATAGGTGACGTCGGCGCCCGACGCGGCGTGGGCCGCGAGCTCGTTGATCGCGTACGGACCGCCGCGGACCGTGTCGATCGCCATCTCGTCGGTGTCGGCGAGATGCGCGATCGTGTCGCGCACGTCCCAGCCCCATGCCGGAGTCGGTGCGAGCCACGCGTCGGCATCGATGGAGGCGACGACCGCCTGCAGCTCGAGCTGTTCGGCCTCGAGGTCGCCGATGATCGGGACGGAGACCTCGGTCACGGACGCCGGACGCGCGTGCGGCCGAGCGAGACCTTGACCTCCGCGGGATGCGGCATGGGTGGCGGACCGGAGGTGAGGCGGACGTCCATGTACTTCGCGACCTCTTCGTAGATCGCGTCGCCGAGCATCTTGCGCAGCTCGGCCTCCATCGACTTGTAGACGGGCTCACCCCCGGTGAACGCCTCTTTGGCCTCGGTGCACCACCACGCGAACTCTTCGCCGCCCTCGCCCCAGCCGTCGCGGCCGAACTCGGTGAGCACGGACGTGATCGACTCGTCCTCTTCGTCACGGTCGACCGCGCGCAAGGGGAGTTGCCAGCAGACGGTCGGTTTGGTGTCGCTGAAGTGTTTGCCGGTGTTCATCGCGTGCAGGTGCAGCGCGCATCCGGGCCCGGCGTCGAATCCGGGACGATTGAGGAAAACGCAGGCGTCGTCGTGCATACGCGTGCGCCACTCGTCCTTCCCCGCATTGGCCCAGACGCCCTTCTTCAAGCCGACCTGCTTGAACTGCCACTCGTCGTCACCGAGACGCTTGGCGAGCTTCTCGACCTTCTCCTTTACCTTCTTGTCGGACTCGTACGCGCCGTAGGAGCAACAACCCTGCACCATCTCCGGCGCGGGCTCGGTCAGCACGCCCTGGCATCCCTGGCCGAAGATGCAGTGCCACGACGACGCGAGGAACGTGACATCGATCTGCCACTGCTTGCGCTCCTTGCCCGGAACCGGGATCGTGATCCACTCGCGCGTGGGTCCAGTCATGCCTTGTGACGCTAGTCGGTAGCATCCCGCGTATCGCGCACTCCGACCCCGTAAACGATGAACTCCTCGGGCAACTCGTTGCCGACCTCCGAGCCGCGGTCGGTCCGGGTCGTGCGAGTGCCGAACCACTCGAGCTCGCGCTGTACGCGCGAGACGCCGGCGTCGCCGTCGGTCGAGCCGTTGCGGTGTGCTTCCCGCGCTCGACGGCCGAGGTCGCCGCGGCCGTCCGGGTCGCGCGGCGGCACGGTCGGCCCTTCGTGGCGCGAGGAAGCGGCACCGGCCTCGCGGGCGGAGCAACCCCGCTCGACGAACCGGTCGTCATCGTGACCACGCAGATGAACCGGGTGCTCGAGATCGACGCGGAAGCGGGCGTGGCGTGGGTGGAACCGGGCGTCTTGAATCTCGATCTCTCCCGTGCCGTCGGCCATCTCGGTCTGCACTACGCGCCCGATCCGTCGTCGCAGCAGGCGTGCACCATCGGGGGCAACGTCGGCACGAACGCGGGCGGTCCGCACTGTCTCGCCGACGGCGTGACCTCCGCGCACGTGCTGGCCGTCGACGTGGTGCTCGCCGACGGCACCGCGACCACCCTCGGCGGCCTGCAACCCGATGCGCCGGGATACGACCTGCGCGGCTGCTTCGTGGGTTCGGAAGGCACGATGGGCATCGCCACCCGCGTCGCGGTTCGCCTCACGCCCGACCCGCCGTGCGTGGCCACCATGTTGTGCGCGTTCGACGGGGTCGAAGCCGCCGCGGCCACCGTGAGCGGCGTCATTGCCGCCGGCGTGCTCCCGGCCGCGCTCGAGATGATGGACGCCCGCATCACCCGCGCCGTCGAGGACTTCGTCGGAGCCGGGTATCCCCGCGACGCCCAGGCGGTGCTGCTCGCGGAGGTAGACGGGCTGGAAGGCGGTGTTGCGCAACAGGTCGAGGCCATCAGCGCGATCGCGCGCGCGAACGGGGCGACCCTCGTGCGAGTCGCAGCCGACGCCGCCGAGCGCGCGCTGCTCTGGAAGGGACGTAAGTCGGCGTTCGGCGCCATCGCGCGCATCGCTCCCGACTACTACCTGCACGACGCGGTCGTCCCGCGCACCAAGTTGGTCGACGTCCTTCTCCGCGTCTACGAGATCGCCGACGCGCACGCGCTGACCGTGATGAACGTGTTCCACGCCGGTGACGGCAACCTGCACCCGCTGCTCGTATTCGACAAGCGCGATCCCGGCGTGTGGGAACGCGTCTACGCGGCGGGCACCGAGATCCTCGACGCGTGCCTCGACGCCGGGGGAGTGCTTACCGGCGAGCACGGCGTGGGGATCGAAAAGCGCGATCTCATGGGACGCATGTTCTCTCCCGCCGACCTCGACGCCCAGGCCCGTCTGCGCGATGCGTTCGATCCCGACGGCGTCGCCAACCCGCAGAAGGTGCTCCCGCGCGGGAGCCGCTGCGGTGAGCTCCAGCGCGTCCCCGAGGGCACGTGGATATGAGCCAACCGACGACCGTCGTCGCGGCCGTCGGCGCGCGCACCCACTGGGAGGTCGGCGGGCCTCCGACGACCGGCGCGGTCGAGGTCCGGGCGCCGGTGGGGGTCATCGCGTACGAGCCCGCCGACATGACGATCACGGTCGGCGCCGGAACCAGCTTCGATGCGGTCGACCGCGTGCTGGCCGAGCACGGCCAGGAGTGCGCGCTCGATCCGCGCTCGCGTGCGGCCACGATCGGCGGCATCTTGGCGTGCGGCCTTTCGGGTGTGCGCAGGTTGCGGCACGGACCGGTGCGCGACCACGTGCTCGAAGTGCGCTTCGAGACGGGCGACGGCCGATTGGTGAAGGGCGGAGGCCCGACGGTCAAGAACGTCACCGGCTACGACCTCCCGCGCCTGTTCGTCGGTTCGCTGGGCACGATCGGCGTTCTCCGACAGGCAACCCTCCGCTGCCGGCCGCGACCCCCGAGGGCGCGCTGGTTCACCAGCACGCCGACGACGAGCTCGTATCGGGCGTCCGCGCGCCTGTGGGACGGCGAGCGCGAGGTGGTGCTGTTCGAAGGGGTCGATGCCGACGTGGACGTGCAGAGCCACGGACTCCGCGAGCTCGACGGCGCGCCCGAGCTCCCGGATGGTCCGCACCGCGGACGGATCTCGGTCGCCCCGGGACGCGTCCGCGAGTGCGGCGGCGCGCTCGGAGACGGTGTCCGGTGGTGCGCAGAGCTCGGCGTCGGCACGGTGCACGTGGCCGCCGACGAAGAGGGCGCGCTGGTACACGCGCGTTCGGTCGCGCACGCGCACGGCGGCTGGATGCTCCGGGAGGCCGGTGGGCCCGCCGACGACGACGGCTTCGGCTGCCCGCTCCCGAACGCGCCTGTGATGCGGCGGGTCAAGGAAGCCTTCGATCCGGAGTGGAAGCTGAACCCTCGCCGTATGCCCCTGAGAACCGGTTGACATCGTGACCGGGCCGTTGCGACTCGACGCCGACACCTTGAACGCATGTGTGTCGTGCGGTCTGTGCCTTCCACATTGTCCGACCTACCGGGTCACGGGCCGCGAGATCGCCTCGCCTCGAGGCCGCATCGCCGCGATGCGGGCCGTCGAGGCGGGCGACGCAGCCATCGACGACGCCTTCCGCGCCGCGATGGAGGAATGCGTGTCGTGCCGCGGTTGCGAGTCGGCGTGTCCGTCCGGGGTGCAGTTCGGTCATCTCATGGAGGCGACGCGTGCCGCGCTCCCGCCGCCGCGATCACGCGTACGGCGCGCGGCCGAATGGCTCGGCTACCGGGTCGTGCTCCCGCGGCACTGGCTCCTCCTCGCGTGCACGTGGGTCGCCTGGCTCGCACAACGGTTGCACCTCGCGCCGGCGCGCCTCGGCCTGCCCCGGCTGTCGGCGCGGTCGCTCGCGCGACCTCTCGACGTGCCGATCGGCGGAGCCCCGGACGCCTGGCTGTTCACCGGTTGCGTCATGGATGCATGGCTGCGTGATACGCACCGCTCGGCCGCGCGGGTGATGCGCGCAGCCGGTGCGAACGTCGCGCGACCTCCCGCGAGCGCCGCGTGTTGCGGTGCGCTGCACCTGCACGCGGGTCGCGAGGCCGAGGCGCGCGCGTTGGCGACACGGGTGATGCGGTCGATGCCCGGAAAAGCGCCGGTCGTGGTCGACAGTGCGGGATGCGGGGCGACCATGAAGGAGTACGGGCACCTGCTCGACACGCACGAGGCACACGCCTTCAGCGCGCGGGTGCAGGACTTCTCCGAATGGCTCGTGCTCCAGCCTCTCCTCGAGCTGTGCCCGCTGGGCACGCAAGTGGTCGTGCAGGACCCGTGCCACCTCCGCCACGTGCAGAAGGGGCACACCGCAGTGCGCACCGTGCTCGCCCCCGCGTACACGCTCGTCGAGACCGCCGACGAGGGGTTGTGTTGCGGCGCCGGCGGTGCCTACGCACTCACACAGCCCGACCTCTCACGCCGCATCCTCGATCGCAAGGTCGATGCGCTGCGCGCGGCGGCCGAACGCGCGAACCCGATCGTGGCGTCGGCCAATCCCGGATGCATGGTGCAACTACGGACGGCCGGCATCGACGCCCGCCATCCCGCCGACCTGATCGCCGAGGCCCTCGATGAATGAGCGGTTCGATCTGATCGCCGAGCGGCTGGCGGCCATCGAGGAAGAGTTGCGCGACCTTGCGTACGAGCGGCTCCGTGAGGCCGCCCGATCGCCCGAGGGCGAGGCCGGCATCGAGGCGGCAGCCGAGGAGCGAAGGCTGTTGCAAGCGCGCCGCGCGATCGCCAAGGCGATCCGAGCACTGGCGCCGTCGACCGGCGCCGAGGAAGCATGACCGCCGTGCAGCCGGCGAGGTACAAGAACATGGTCTTCGACAGCGCGCGCTGGGAGGGCTTCGAGTTCCGGCCCGACGACATCGTGATCAGCACGCCTCCCAAGTGCGGGACCACCTGGACCCAGATGATCTGCGCGCTCCTCGTGTATCAAACGACCACGTTCGAGCGGTCACTCGATCTCATCTCGCCCTGGCTCGACATGCTGACTCGCGATCTCGAATCGGTGCGAAACGACCTCGACGCGCAGACCCACCGTCGGTTCATCAAGACGCACACACCCTTCGACGGGCTGCCGCACCATCCCGACGCGACGTACATCTGCGTCGGCCGCGACCCCCGGGACGTCTTCCGGTCGTGGGACAACCACTGGGACAACATGGACGTCGCCGCGGTCCTCGCCGCGCGCGAGCGCGCCGTCGGCCTCGACGACGTGATGGACATGCTCACCAAAGGGCCGCCGACGCGCGCCGAGAGCGAGATCGAACGCTTCTGGCTGTGGGTCGACGACCCGACGCCCGCGGTCGACGCGATGAGCCTCCTGCAGACGCTGCATCATCTGCAGACCTTCTGGGACGAGCGAGACCGGGCCAACGTCGTGATGCTGCACTACGACGACCTGCAGGACGATCTCGAGGGCGAGATGCGCGGCTTGGCGACGCATCTCGGCATCGAGATCGGCGAAGATCGTTGGTGCGACCTCGTCGACGCGGCGACGTTCAAGAACATGCGCGCCCGGGCCGACGAGGTCGCACCCGACACGACAAACGCGATCTGGACGGACAACCAACGGTTCTTCAATCGAGGCTGTTCGGGACAGTGGCGAGAAATCCTCGACGACGCCGCCGTTCGTCGCTACAACCGTCGGGTGGCGGAGCTGGCCGCACCCGACCTCGCAACGTGGGCGCACCAGGGGCGACTCGCATAGAGCCGGAAGGCGCGGTCGCCCGCGGGACTAGTGGCTGCGGGCGATCACAAACGCCTGCGGTGTGCCTTCGTGGTCGAACTCGGGTTCACGGAGGGCTGTGGCGCGCACCTCGAGCCCGGCGTGTTCCAGCCGACGCGTCACGTCACCGAGGTTGTGCCGAAAGCTGGTCAGCGAGAGTGCAGTCCCGTGAGCTTCAGCCCGGAGCACCGGATCACCCGTACCGGCCTGGAAAGCCAACAACAGGTACCCCCCGGGGCTGAGCACCCGCTCGAGCTCGGTGAAGGCATCGTCGAGACGCTCGGGGGGCGTGTAGATGATCGAGTACCAACACACGATGCCGGCGAGTGATGCCTCCTCGATGGGCAGGTCATCGAGGAGGCCTTCCTCGAATCTGATGTCTGGATGGGCGATCCGCGCGGCGGCGAGCATGGCTCCCGACACATCCAGTCCGACGACGTCGAGGTTGTGCGTCGCAAGGAAGGCTGCCACGCGGCCCGGTCCGCAACCGACATCGGCGACGCGCCAGGAGGTTCCGGCTCTGACGAGGTCGACGAACGCACTGAGCAACGCACGGTCGACCGGCGCCTCCGTCGCAGAGCTGATCTCAGTACCCACGAACTCGACGTAGCGGTCGGCCGATGCGTCGTAGACGGCTCGGGCCGCCGCGACGTGTTCTCCCTGGGGCACCCCTCGACAGTATTGGGCTCCGCCGGATCGCACCACGTCCACGGACGAACCGACTCCGGCCCACCACGTTGTCCTCGGCGACTAATCGGCTTCGTTGATCCGGTCGATCAAACCGCGCAGGCGCGAGTAGGAACGCCGATCGAACCGCAGGCGCATCCGAGCGAGCTCGGGAACGTCGTCGTCGGCGATCTCGACCTTGCTGGTCGTCGTCGGCTCGATGCGCCCGCTCGCGAGGATGTCGGCGAACTCGGTGTTCAACGCCTCGATCCGGGCCGCATCGGGAAGGCGTTGCATCCGCAGTACGAGATCACCTTCGACGAAGCGCAACGAGTGGTAGTTGCGGTAAAAGCCGGTGATCTCCGCGAGCGCGACCGAGGGATCGTCGGTGATCTTCACCAGCCGGAGATCCTCGGGCGAGATGTAGCCGCGGGCGCGCAGTTCGCGTTCGATGACCTGCATCCAGCTGAGCCAGAACGTGCCGCCGGGAACGTCGAGGAGCACGATCGGGGCGGGTGGGGCTTTGCCAGTCTGGACGAGGGTCAGCAGCTCGAAGCCCTCGTCGAGCGTCCCGAAGCCGCCCGGCAGGAGCACGAAGGCGTGCGCCTCCTTCACGAAGGTCACCTTGCGCGTGAAGAAGTAGCGGAAGCTCACGAGCTTCGGGTCGTCGGCGAGAAACTGTGTGGTCGCGGCCTCGAACGGCAGCCGGATGCTCACGCCGAACGAGTTGGCCGCGCCGGCGCCTTCGATCCCGGCCTCCATGATCCCCGGCCCCGCGCCCGTGATCACCATCCAATCGGCGTTCGCGAGTTCCCGCGCGAGCGCGACCGTCTGCTCGTAGAGAGGATCGTCGCGGTGCGTGCGTGCCGATCCGAAGATCGCGGCCTTGCGGGCCGCGCGGTACGGCTCGAAGACGCCGAACGCGTATCGCATCTCCTTCAGCGCGGCGTTGGCGATCTTCAGGTCACCGCGGGTCGCGCGATCGCGTGCGAGCCGAACTGCGGAGACGATGAGCTCGAAGACCAGATCGGAGTCGTTGACGTCGCCGATCTTCGTGATCAGCCGGTCGATGTCCTGATCGATCTCCGGATCGCCGGTGCGATACCGCGGGAGCCGCGCCACCGCCCGGTCAGCCTCCGACGACCGGCCGCGCCACCTCGGCGAGCACCTCGGCCGGCCGGGCACCGAGGTGCGAGATCACCTCCGCCGCGGCGAGTGAGGCCAGCCGGCCGCATGTCGCGAGCGGGTGGCCGTGCGTCAACCCGTACAGGAAACCTGCCGCGTACAGGTCGCCGGCACCGGTCGTGTCGACGACCTCCACCGGAT
>DATCCI010000066.1:0-2007 GCA_036511415.1 Acidimicrobiia bacterium | reverse complement strand
TACGAGCGATGGCTTGCCTTGATTCGGCCCGGATGTGATGACACCGGCGGACGCGCCTTGAAGGACAGCGGCGAGTACCTCAGCGATTTCGCGCATCTCGTCGCCTCGCATGCCGAGCGTCGTGACCGCGGGAGTGCCGAGCCGCAGTCCGCTCGTGTACCACGGACCGTTGGTGTCGTCGGGGACGACGTTGCGGTTCAACGTGATCCCGGCCGCGCGGCACGCGGACTCGGCTTGTCGTCCGTTGAGACCGAAGTGACGGACATCGACGAGCACGAGATGGTTGTCCGTTCCGCCAGTCACGACCGGAACACCCGCGGCCATCAACGCGTCGGCCAGGACCCGCGCGTTGTCGACAACCGCTGCCGCATAGTCCCGGAAGGACGGCTGCGACGCTTCGGTCAACGCGACGGCCTTGGCTGCCATGACGTGGGGAAGGGGACCGCCCAGTACCAGCGGACACCCGCGATCGACGAACTCCGCGAGTTCCTTGCGGCAAAGGACAAGTCCGCCGCGGGGACCGCGCAAGGTCTTGTGGGTTGTGGTCGTGACGATGTGCGCGTGAGGGACGGGGTCGTAGTCGCCGGTATGCACCTTGCCGGCGACCAGCCCCGCGAAGTGCGCCATGTCGACCATGAACGTGGCACCGACCTCATCCGCGATCTCCCGCAACACCCGGAAGTTCACGAGCCGCGGGTACGAGCTGTAACCGGCGATCAGAATCAGCGGCCGCTCCTCGTGGGCCCGCCGCCGGACCTCGTCGTAGTCCAAGAGAAACGTCGACGGATCGACGCCGTACGAGCGGTGGCGGAACAACTTCCCCGAGATGTTCGGCCGGAAGCCGTGAGTCAGGTGCCCACCCGCCTGCAACGACATGCCCATCAGCGTCTGACCGACGAGCTGCTTGCGCAACGACTCCCAGTCGTCGTCTGCGAGATCATTCACGTGACCGGCCGTGAGGCGCTCCAGCGCAGGTGACTCCACCCGCTGCGAGAGCACCGCCCAAAACGCGACCAGATTCGCGTCGATCCCGCTATGCGGCTGCGCGTACGCGTGGTCGGCGCCGAACAGCGCGCAGGCAAGTTCGTCGGCTCGCGACTCGATGACGTCGACGTTGTCGCAGCCCGCATACAGACGATGACCAGGCGCCCCTTCCGCGTACTTGTCGCTCAGCCAGTTCCCCATCGCCAACAAGACCTCAGGACTCGCGTAGTTCTCGCTGGCGATCAACTTCAGGTGAGTTCGCTGATCGACCAACTCGCCCAAGATCGCTCGAGCGATAGCTGGATCGACGCGAGCGACCGCGTCGAGGGCCGCGGCGAAGCCGATCGTCTCGCCCGACATCCCCTCCATGCTGACGCCGAACCGAGACAGATAGGTCTGCAACAAGCTGCCGACGGCCATAGGGGCTCCTCGCTCCACAACGGCCCAGGCGCTCGGCACGACTCGGAGGACGCTCCCCGGTGGTCAATCCCACCTCGCAACGCCAGTCACGACCTCGTGATCAGCCTAGCGATCACCCGATGACTGCGCCCTCGGTTCCAGGGCCTGCTCTCGCCTAGGTCCGCGCGTCCGACGACACCAATGCTCGGGCGCACCCAGCCGTTGAGCAGTTCGACCCATCCCAGAACGTGTATCCCCGAATCACGCGGCGCGGTGCCCCAGTACGCCGGCTATGCGCCGCGCAACAAATCGCAGACCGTGCGGCGATCTGGGGTCGATCGGTAGCGCAAATCGTTTTGTAACATCGTGCTTGGGGCCAGACCGATGCGACCTCCCGGCCGGCGCCTCTGGCGCACCCGATCGTTATGCGTGTGTAAACGCCGTAACGGATGCTCAGCGACGGAGTCAATCCGACCCGGGAGGGCCACGTCCGGTGACGTTGCGTACGTGAGCGTCCGAGCGCATAATGCCCCCGAACGCCAAGAGCAGTTACTGCAGACTGGCTGCGGTGCCTGTCGGCAACAACGCCGACTTCGGTGTTCGTGAAACTACATCCGGCGTTCT
>DATCCI010000065.1:0-2961 GCA_036511415.1 Acidimicrobiia bacterium | reverse complement strand
GACGGCCGCGGCTACTGGCTCGTCGCGAGCGACGGCGGCATCTTCTCGTTCAACGCGCCGTTCTACGGCTCGACCGGATCGATGCGCCTCAATCGGCCGATCGTCGGCATGGCCGCGGCGCCGAACGGCAAGGGCTACTGGCTCGTCGCGAGCGACGGCGGCATCTTCTCGTACAACACACCCTTCTACGGCTCGACCGGATCGATCCACCTCAACCAACCGATCACCGGCATGGCCGCCGCGCCGAACGGCAACGGCTACACGATGGTTGCGGCCGACGGTGGCTTGTTCCGCTTCGGAGCCAACAGCCCGTTCTACGGATCTGCCGTCGGCGCGTGCCCGGGAGCACCCGCGGTTGCAGTCGCGATGTCGCCCGGCGCGATCGGTTACTGGATTGCGTTCGCCGACGCCCGGACCTATGCGTTCTCACCGACCTCGGCCGAGCCGCAGTGCAGTCCGTCCACCTCGTCCCTGACCGGGCTGATGGCGGCCGACCTCCTCACCCGCCTGAACGACGAGCGGGCCGCGCGCAATCTCGCGCCGGTGACCTGGGATCCGACCCTCTCCAACTACGCGGCGGTCTGGAGCGCCGACATGGCCGCTCACGGCTTCCGGCACAGCGCAATCGGCAACCTGCTCGGCTCGTACAACTACGTGGGTGAGAACATCGCCTCGGGGACCGCAGGAACCCTCGAGGGCGCGCTCCACGTTGCGTGGATGCACTCGGACGGGCACCGCTCGAACATCCTTGCGCCCGGCTTCACCCACGTCGGCATCGGAGTGTTCTGCTCGAGCGACGGATCGATCTGGTTGACCGAGGACTTCGGTCATCCGTCCACCTCCGGGCCGGCGCAGACGTCGTCGGCGACGCCGCCGGTCGACCCGATCGCGCGGTCGGACGCGGGCTCGGTCCACTGCTGATTCGCCGACGGCCGCTACACCGAGGACCTCGCCGCGGCTGAGGGTTACCGGTCGGCCGGAGCCGGAGTGCCCGCGCTCTTCCACGCCCAGCGCGCCGTGCGTTGACCCGCGGGCAAGCGCCACTGGCGGACCTGCCAGCCGACCTCGAGGGTGGCCACGCCCGCTGCGGCAGCTGCGATCGCGCCCCACATCGCCGTGCCGCTCGGCAGTCCCAACGCAAACCAGTTGCGCAGATCACGAACTCCCAGGATCACCACGAACGCCAAGACCATCGTGCCGAAGAGGACGAAGCGACCGGGCGTGATCGGCCGCGCCAGCAAGTTCAACACCCAGAGGCCGACGACCAGCAGGGCGATCGTCGCGGCCGTGCGCGAGACCGCGAGATCGTCGTAGTGCCGGGCGACGGCGTACGCAGCGAAGGTCGCCGCGGCCGCGACCGCACCCGCCGGACCGGCGATGAACAGCACCCTGCGCACGAACCCCGGTGCGTAGCGACGCGCATTCGGCGCCAGGGCGAGAAAGAACGCCGGGATGCCGATCGTCAGGCTGCTGACGATCGTGAGATGCCGAGGCAAGAACGGATAGGGCCAACGCGCGATCCCGATCGCGACGGCAAGCATCATCGCGTAGAAGGTCTTGGTCACGAAGAGGTTGGCGACCCGCTCCACGTTCGCGATGACCCGCCGACCCTCGGCGACGACGCTCGGCATGTTGGCGAAACGCCCGTCGAGCAGGACCACTTGCGCGACGGCGCGCGTCGCCGGCGCGCCGCTGCCCATCGCGACACCGATATCCGCGTCCTTCAAAGCGAGCGCGTCGTTCACGCCGTCGCCCGTCATCGCGACGACGTGTTGGCGGCGCTGCAGCGCGGAGACGATGTCTCGCTTCTGTTGCGGCGACACCCGTCCGAACACCGACACTTCTTCGAGCACGACACCGAGCTCGTCGGGATCATCCGGGAGCCCGCGCGCGTCGAACGCCCGCTCGGCGCCCGCGACGCCGACGCGGCCCGCGATCGCGCCGACGGTATGCGGGTTGTCGCCGGAGATGATCATGCAGCGGACGCCCTGCTCCGCGAAATACCGAAGGGTGTCGGCCGCGTCGGCCCGGATCTCCTCCTCGAACACGAGGAGCGCCGACGCGCGTAGTCCACCTGGAAGGTCCTCGTCGACGAGTGCGGCCTCGGTGCGCGCGAGCAACAGGACCCGCTGGCCGTCGGCCGCGAGGCGGTCGGCATCGGCGCGCACCGAATCGTCCGCGGCGCGTTCGGTCCACACCATCTCGGGCGCGCCCAGCACCCACGTGCCGCGGTCGCCGAACGTGACGCCACTCCACTTGCGGCCGGACGAGAAGGGCGTCGCGGCGGTGCGCGACCAGCCGGTGGGCGCGGGAAACGCCTCGCACAGCGCATTCATCGTCGCGTTGCGATTGCGGTCGTCGGCGAGCGCGCCCAACGCCTCGGACACCGGATCGTCCGGCTCGATCTCGTGCACCCCCTGGAACCTGATCACGCCCTCGGTGAGCGTGCCCGTCTTGTCGAGCAGGATGACGTCGACGCGTGCCAATCCCTCCACGGCCGGGAGCTCCTGCACCAACACCTGCCGGCGTGCCAGCGTCATGGCCGCGACGCCGAACGCCAGGCTCGTGAGCAGCACGAGACCTTCGGGCACCATCGCGACCACACCCGCGACGACGCCCGCGATAGCGGCGTGCGTGGTGTGCTGCACCTTGAACTGGCTGAACGCGAGCAAAACGCCGGTCGGGACCAACGCCCATTGCACGTACTGCAGGATCCGGTTGATGCCGTCCATGAGCTCGGAGCGGGTGAGCGTGAAGCGGCGGGCTTCGGTTGCGAGCCGCCGTGCGTACGCGTCGGATCCGACGCGTGTGGCTTGGAAGCGTCCGCGGCCCGCGACCACGATGCTCCCCGACAACACCTCGGCGCCCTCAACCCTTGCCACCGGGTCGGACTCGCCCGTCAGCATCGACTCGTCGAGCTCGAGACCCTCGACCGCGCGCAGGATGCCGTCGGCCGGGACC
>DATCCI010000064.1:0-4296 GCA_036511415.1 Acidimicrobiia bacterium | reverse complement strand
TCGGCCGACGCCGGGCCGCCCGACGCCGTGCCACCGGCTGCAGAACCGACCACTGACGGCGCGGACGACAGCGGCGACGACACGCAGTCGCCGGGCGGGTTCCCGGCCTTCATGCGCCTCCCGACCCACAGCCACTCGGTGACTCGACTGGGCCAGGCGATGGTCGATCGCGGCCTGATCACCCAGGACGACCTCGATCGCGCCCTCGAGCACCAACGGATCACCCGCAAACGACTCGGTGAATCACTCATCGACATCGGCGCGGTGACGAGCTTCCAGCTCTCCCAGGCGCTGGCCGACCACCTCGGGGTCCCGTTCGTCGATCTCGAGACCCATCCGCCCGACGTGCTGCTCGCCGGCATGATCCCCGAGGAGGTCGCACGCCGCTATTGCGCGCTACCCGTCGAACGCTGGAGTGGTCAGGTCGTCGTCGCGATGGCGAACCCGAACGACGTCTTCGCGCTCGACGACATACGCGTGCTCACGGGACAGTCGATCCTCGCCGCGCTCGCCGACACCGGCCACCTCCTGGCCGCGATCGAGCGCGCGTACTCGGGGTCGGACCTCATCGAGAGCTCGCTCGACGATGCGGCCGACGACTACGACATCCAGGCCGAGATCAGCCAGGGCGCCCTCGTCGACGACGGACCGGTCGTCAAACTGGTCAACGCGCTGCTCGAAAAGGCCGTGGCCGACCGCGCGTCCGACCTCCACATCGAGCCCGCATCGAAGAACGTCAGCATCCGGATGCGGATCGACGGCATCCTGCACGACACCTCGGACGCTCCGCTCAACATCCTGCGGCCCATGGTGAGCCGGCTCAAGGTCATGGGCAGCCTCGACATCTCGCAGAATCGCATCCCTCAGGACGGTCGCTTCTCGTTGAACCTGCGCGGTCGTCCGATCGACGTGCGCATCGCGACCGTGCCGACCGCGGCCGGCGAGGCGGTCGTGCTCCGACTGCTCGACCCGGTACGCGGCGCGATGGACATCGACACCATCGGCCTCTCTCCGCAAGCGCACGATCGTCTCGTGAGCTCCTTCAACGCACCGCAGGGCGCGATCTTCGTGACAGGCCCGACCGGATCCGGAAAGTCGTCGACGCTCTACGCGCTGATCTCCTCGGTGAACACGCGCGACAAGAGCATCGTGTCGGTGGAGGACCCAGTCGAGTACCGGCTGGACGGGGTGAAGCAGATCCAGATCAACACCCGTGCCGGCATGACCTTCCCCAGCGCGTTGCGCTCGACGTTGCGCGCCGACCCCGACGTGATCCTCGTCGGCGAGGTCCGCGACGCGGAGACGGCTCGGATCGCCGCCGACGCGTCGATCACCGGTCACTTGGTGCTGTCGACCTTGCACGCGACTCGTTCCGCCGCCGCCCCCATCCGGCTCATCGACATGGGCGTCGAGCCCTATCTCGTCGCCTCCGCCGTGTCGTGCGTGGCCGCGCAGCGACTCGCCCGCAAACTCTGCGACAACTGCGCGAAAACCGTCGAGAACCCCGACCTCACGCTGCTCCGCCGACTCGGTGCGACCGACGAGATCCTGGAAGAGGGTGTCCACGTGAGGGCTCCGGTTGGTTGCTCGACGTGCCGGCAGACCGGGTACCTCGGCCGCGCCGCGCTGTTCGAGGTCATGCCCGTCACCGAGGACATCACGCGTCTTATCGTCGAGCGCGCACCGAGCGCCGACATCGAGCACCTGGCGGTCGAGCAGGGCATGGACACGTTACGGGTCGCCGCCCTGCGCCGCGTGCTGATCGGCGACCTCAGCATCGACGAGATGGTGCGCGTCGTCTTCTAGACGTCTTCCAAACGTCGCGCTCGTCTTGTACCGGTCGTCCCGAGCCGGTCAGAACGCGAAGCGCACGATGCAGAAGGCGCCGGCCGCGAGGCAATAGACGCCGAACGGCGTCAGGCTCTGCGTCTCGAAGAACCGCACGAGGAACCGCGTCGACAGATACGCGGCCACCGCGGCCACCGCCGCACCGGCGAGCGCCTGCCCGCGGATGCCGTCGCCGAGGTGCCCCATCAGGTCGGGCACCTTGTAGATGCCCGCGGCGAGGATGATCGGCGTCGCGAGCAGGAACGCGAAGCGCGCCGCGTCCTCGTGGTCGAGCCCGCGCATAAGGCCGCCGACCATGGTGATCCCGGACCGGCTGATCCCGGCGAACAACGCCCCGATCTGGGTGACCCCGATGAAGACCGCCTCGCCGTAGCCGAGGGAGTCGATGCTCCGGCCGCCCACGAACCCGTCGCCGCCGTACCCCGCGCCGGCCGCGACGCGACGCCGCAGGCGCTCTCCCGCGAGCAGGATCACGCCGTTGATCGTGAGGAAGATCGCGGCCGCCGTGGGTTTGGCGAACAGGGTCCGCAGCGAATGCTCGAACACCAACCCGATGATGCCCGTAGGAATGGTGGCGACGATCAGCAGCATGCCGAGCCGCGCGTCGGGCGTCGTGACGCGGCGCCGGCGCGCACTGTCGAGGAGGCCGCCGATGATCTTGATCCAATCGCTACGGAAGTAGACGAGCAACGCGAGCGCGGTGCCGACGTGGAGTGCGACGAGGAACGCGAGATAGAACGACTCGCCCTGAGACTGCGCCTTGACGAGGTCGTCCCAGCCGACCAGCGCGGGGATGAGCACCGAGTGCCCGAGGCTCGAGACCGGGAAGAGCTCGGTCACACCCTGGAAGAGGCCGATGACGATCGCCCGGAAGAAGGTCAGCACGACTCGGTAGCCTCGCACGCATGACGTCCGCTCACGAACCGGGGCACCCGGGCGTGCATCCCTGCGTAGGAAACGGCGAGTCGCTTCGGCATTTCGCAGGAACGGATCCATGCGGAGCGTGATCCTGGCTGCCGCTGCGTTTGCGGCCTGCGCGGTCGAGATGGTCGAAGCCCTCACGATCGTCTTGGCGGTGGCCCTCACGAGGGGCTGGCGGTCGGTGCGGCTCGGGATCGTCGCCGCCCTCGCGACCCTCGCCGCGGTCGTTGGCGCGCTCGGTCCCACCTTGACCCTGCTCCCGCTCGACGCGTTGCGGGTGATCGTCGGGTTCCTGCTCCTCGCGTTCGGCCTGCAGTGGCTGCGCAAGGCGATCCTGCGCGCCGCCCGCTATCTCCCGCTGCACGACGAGGCGGCGATCTTCGACCGGGAGGTCGCCGAGACGCGCGCCGCGGCCGTCGCCGAGCGCGGCCATGTCGACTGGTACGCGTTCACGCTGTCGTTCAAGGGCGTCTTCCTCGAGGGCCTCGAGGTCGCGTTCGTCGTGGTGACCTTCGGCGCCGCCCACGGCGACTTCCCGCTCATCATCACGTCTGCAGTCACCGCGCTCGTCGTGGTCGCGGGCGTCGGCGCGATCGTGCACAGGCCGCTCAGCCGCGTGCCCGAGAACACGCTGAAATTCGGTGTCGGCGTGATGCTCACGTCGTTCGGCACGTTCTGGGGCAGCGAGGGTGCCGGCGCGAACTGGCCCGGGGGCGATGCCGCCCTCCTCGTGCTGGTAGCGATGTACGCCGCGATCGCGTTCGCGCTCGTGACCTGGCTGCGGAGCCGGTACGCCGAAGGCCTCGTCGTGGCCGGGGAGCCGGCGTGAGGCAGCTGCGTGCGTTCGGGCGCTTCTGGTGGGACTTCGTGATCGGCGACGACTGGCGACTCGCGCTCGGCGGTGGATGTGCCCTCGGACTCACCGCCCTGGTGGCTCGTACCGATCTGTCCGCATGGTGGATCGCGCCCGTGGTCGTGACCGGACTACTCGTCACCACGCTCGCCTACGCGAAACCGCGCGCGCCTCATTAACAACCTGACGGTCGGGCTCCGCGACAGACGCCCTCGAAGTGCACGAACCGCGGATGGGAGCGACCGTGACCCAACCGCCGCGCCCACGTCGTCGGGAGCGATTTCGCCTCGACTGCGTCCAGATAACGCGCCGGCCCGAGCTCGATGCCGGCGCGCCGGAATTCCGGTTCGATCGCCTCGGAGACGTACTCGGGGGTCGGCACGGGAAGGTCGACGTATCGTGCCGGCGTCGAGTCGAGCCAGATCTCACCGTTCAGCGTCACCCGCACGCGCGCACCCGGACGAGCGAGCGTCGCGATCCCGCCGACGAACTGCGAGCGCGCGCAGACGATGCCTTCGAGCAGCGCTCCCCACGGCAACAACACGTCGACCTCGTCGGCGATCTGCTCCAGCTCGCCGGGCAAGGCTTCGATCGCGGCACGGAGCAACACAAGATTGGGACGACCGCCCCGCGCCGGTTTGCGCGCCGCTCGATACGCGACCTCGCCCAGCGGC
>DATCCI010000063.1:0-2220 GCA_036511415.1 Acidimicrobiia bacterium | reverse complement strand
TGAAATAGCGCGGCTGCAGACCCTGGGCCCAACGTCCGCGCAGTCCGCCGGTTGTCACGCCGCCATCCCCTGGGATGTCGCGTGCTCCAACGTCTCGAGCAGCTCGACCGCGCGTCGCGATCCGGCAACATCGTGCACGCGCACCAGCGCCGCGCCTCTCTCGAAGCACCAAACGGTCGTCGCGAGAGTGGCGTCGTCGCGACCGGGCCGGTCGTCGACCAGGGCTATCCGCGAGAGGAACGACTTGCGTGACGTTCCGACGAGGAGGGGGACTCCGGCCCGAGCCGCGACCTCCGGTAAGGCGCGCAGCAACGCGACGTTCTGCTCGGCGGTCTTGGCGAAGCCGATGCCCGGGTCGGCGAGGAGCGCGCGGGCGTCGACGCCGGCATCGATCGCGCGCTCTACGCGCCGTCGAAGCTCTTCACCGACGTCTCGGACGACGTCGGAGTAGTGCGTGTCCTGCTGCATCGTGCGCGGTGTGCCGCGCATGTGCATCGCGACATACGCGGCGCCCGCTCCGGCGACGACGGCGAGCATGCCGCGATCGGCCGCTCCCCCCGAAACGTCGTTCACCATGGCCGCGCCCGCGCCGAGCGCGGCGTCCGCAACCGCCGCCTTGGTCGTGTCGATGCTCACCGGAGTAGGGCCCCGCTCTACGAGCGCGCGTACCACGGGCAACACTCGGCGCAGCTCCTCGTCTTCGTCGACCGGCTCCGCTCCCGGGCGCGTCGATTCACCCCCGACGTCGATCACCGCCGCGCCGGCGGCAGCCAGCGCGAGCCCGTGCCGGACGGCGGCGTCCGCGTCGAGATAGGTGCCACCGTCGGAGAACGAGTCCGGGGTGACGTTGACGATCCCCATCAGGCCCCGCCGCGGTAGATCGGCGACGAGCAGACGAGGCGCGGCGGTCACTGCCGGAGGTTAGCGAACGGGTCAGGACCGACCGACGGAAGGTCCGATCAGGGCCATGACCTCGGCTCGGGTCGCGGCATTGTCCTTGAACAGGCCGCGCACGGCCGAGGTGAGCGTCAGCGTTCCCGGCTTGCGCACCCCTCGCATCGACATGCACAGGTGCTCCGCCTCGATCATCACGAAGGCCCCGCGCGGTTGGAGCACCTCGACGATCGCGTCGGCGATCTGAGTCGTGAGCCGCTCCTGCACCTGAGGGCGCTTCGCGAAGCCGTCGACCAGACGCGCCAGCTTCGACAGGCCGGTGATGCGACCGTCGTCGCCGGGGATGTACGCGACGTGCGCGCGCCCGTGGAACGGCGCGAGATGGTGTTCGCACATCGAGTACAACGCGATGTCGCGCACCAGAACCATCTCGTCGTGATCGGCCTCGAAGGTCACGACGAGATGCCGCGACGGATCCTCGTGCAGCCCGTGGAAGATCTCCGCGTACATCTCCGCGACGCGGTGAGGTGTGCGCAAGAGTCCGTCGCGGTCGGGATCCTCGCCGATCGCGACCAGGATCTCGCGCACCGCCTTCTCCAAGCGCGCGGTGTCGACGCCCGACGTCTCTTCGATCGCCTCGCTCACGTGAACCGCTGTTCGATCGCGCCGGTGTACTCGGCGACGAAGGGCAGGTTGCGGTAGCGCTCGTCGACGTCGAGTCCGTAGCCGATAACGAACTCGGGCGGGATTCGGAACCCGACGTACTTCAGATCGGCTTCCGTCTTCTGCAAACCCTCCTTGACGAGCAGCGCGCACACCTCGAGCGAGGCCGGTCCGCGCGCTTTCAAGTTCTTGCGTATGTATGCGAGGGTGAGTCCCGAGTCGACGATGTCCTCGACGATCAGCACGTG
This sequence comes from Acidimicrobiia bacterium, assembly GCA_036511415.1. Classification (GTDB taxonomy): domain Bacteria; phylum Actinomycetota; class Acidimicrobiia; order IMCC26256; family PALSA-610; genus PALSA-610. The sequence goes on along the minus strand of DATCCI010000063.1, from coordinate 415 downwards.
CCGGTCGGTCAGGTCGAGGTCGAGGTCCTTCATGATGCGCACGACACCACTCGTACGCGTGGCCGACCCGTACGAGGAGACGGCCATGAAGTCGAACTCGACCGGCAGGTCGATCGCCCGCGCGAGGTCGGCCATGAACATGAACGCGCCCTTGAGGATCCCCACGAGCAACGGCGGACGGTCGTCGTAGTCGGCCGCGATCTCCTTGCCGAGGTCGTGAATACGTTGTTGCAGCTCGTGCTCGTCGACGACGATCCGACCGATGTTCGGGTCGTTCATGTTGTTGCGGGCTCCGCGCTCAGCCAGAGGAAGCGCCGGGTGCGGGTCGTGACCCGGACGCGATGGTCGATACGGTAACCGACGACCCACACCGGCCCGGCGCCGACCACGACCGGCGCCGCCGCGCGCCGGCTCG
>DATCCI010000062.1:0-3765 GCA_036511415.1 Acidimicrobiia bacterium | reverse complement strand
GTCGACCACATGGGTGCCAACCGCGTGATCTTCGGGTCCGACTGGCCGCACATCGAGGGCATGCCAAGACCCCTCGACTACGCGGTCGAAGTCAAGCACTTCGACGACGCGACCCAACAACTCCTCATGCGCGACAACGCGCGGGCGCTGACGACCCGCCAACCTGGCTGACCCTCGCCGCTTCGGATCGGTCAGGGAACGAGAACGACGCGCCCGACGGCCTGCCGGCTCTCGATGTATGCGTGCGCGTCGGCGGCCTCGCTTAACGGAAACAACCGATCGACGATCACTTCGAGGCGACCCGCGGCGACGTCGTCGACCAGTTCTGCAATCATCGCGTAGGTCCGCGGATTGAGGATCTCGGCGCCCAGGAACACGCCGGTGATCGAATGGTTGCCCGCCGACAACAGCGAGATGTCGAACGGCTGCGGGTCGCGGCCCGCGCTGCCGACCGTGATCGCGCGTCCGCGATACGCGAGGCACTGCACGCTGCCCGCGAGGATGCGTCCGCCGACCGAATCGACCGCGAGGTCGACACCGCGCCCATCGGTGAGGCCGCGCACCACGTCGACCCAGCCGGACTCCGAGTAGTCGACCGCATGGTCGAGACCGAGCGCCTTCAGCGGGGCGAGGCGATCAAGGCTCGACGCGGTCGAGATGACGGTCGCGCCGGCGCGCTTGGCCAGTTGGATGGCCGCGACGCCAACTCCACCCGCGCCGGCTTGCACCAGCACCGTCTCACCCGACCTCAGGTGACCGAACTCGAAGAGACAATCGTGGGCCGTGCCGAACGCGACCGGGACGCACGCGCACTTGACCAGGTCGGCGCCTTCCGGGATCACCCACGTGATCACCGACGGCGCGGCGGTCATGGCCGCGTGCGAACCCCACAGACCTGTCGCGACGACGCGCTGGCCCACGAAGCGATCGGTGACGCCCTCGCCCACCTCGATGATGGTCCCGGCGGACTGGTACCCGACGATGTGCGGGCTCGTCGCCATCTCGCCGCCGGCACGATTCAAGGTGTCGCCGCCCTCGATGCTGATGGCCGCGATCTCGATCAGGACGGTGCCGGGACTGGCTACCGGATCGGGGACGTCTTCGTAGCGCAACACCTCGGGGGCACCCGTCTCGTAATACACGGCAGCTTTCATGGCTTCCTCACAATTCTGTCGACGAGTCTCAAAGAGTCGCGAAGTATTCGTCGGCGACGCGTTCGCGCTGCCAGCCCTGCGCGCCCATCAACATGTCGTCGACCTTGGCGCGGCGCAAGAAGACATGCGCATCGTTCTCCCACGTGTACCCGACGCCACCGTGTATCTGGATGCACTCGGCGGTGACGAAGTTGGCCGCACTCGCAGCCTGCGCCTTCGACATCGCGGCCGCGATCTCGCGATCGGGCGCATCGACCGCCGACGCCCACGCCGCGTAGTGCACCGCGACCCGGGCGATCTCGATCTCGCGCAGCATGTCGACGGCCTTGTGTCGCGTCACCTGGAATTTCGAGAGTGGCTTGCCGAACACCTCACGGGCCTGGGCGTAGTCGAGTGCGAGCGCGTTCGCGGCCTCCGCCACCCCGATCAGCTCGGCGGCGAGCAGGACCGCGGCGTCGTCGGCGATGCGGCGCCAGAGGTGCGCATGGTCGCCGGGCGGGCCCACGAGAAGGGCGCGCGTCTGGTCGAATTCGAAACGCGCGAACTTGCGGGTGATGTCGAGAGACGGCGCGGGCTGCGCCTTCTCGCCCGCATTCTCGACGAGAAAGGTCTGCAGCCCTTCGCGCGTGCGCGCCGGGACCAGCACCCAGTCGGCCGATCCGCCGTCCATCACGATCGGCTTGACGCCGTCGAGCTTGTGGCGCGACCCGCGCCCCGACGCGCGCACGCGGACCCGTTCGATCGGGTCGCCGTGACCGGCTTCGTCGAGGGCGACGGTTCCGCGCTCGGTTCCGGCGCACAACCCCACGAGCCGGTCGTCGAGGGCGAGGGCGCGCGCCGCGAGCGTCGCGACGATCGCGGAGGAGAAATACGGGCCGGGAAACACCGCTCGGCCCATCTCCTCCTGGACCACCACCGCGTCGATGAGCCCGAGGCCGAGCCCGCCGAGCCCCTCCGGAACGAGCAGCCCCGTCCACCCGAGATCGACGATCCGGCGCCAGAGCTCGGGAGTGATCCCCGCATCGTCGTGCTCGGCCATGCGCCGCACGTACGCCTTCGGCGCCTCGGCCTGGAGGAACGCCCGCACCGCGTCGCGCAGCGCGCCCTGTTCCGGCGAGAACGTGAAGTCCACGAAATTCACGGTACTTCGACCTGACGGTAATGTCAGTTCCAGTTATGGACTTCAGTTGGTCGGCCGCAGACCTCGCGTTCAAACAAGAGCTCGAGGCCTTCCTCGACAAGGAGATGCCGGCCTTCGTCGAGCAGTGGTCGGACAACGAGGACCTCGACGCCTCGCGCGGCGTCATGGGCGTCATGGACAAGCGCAAGGCGTGGCAGAACAAGCTGAACGTCGGGCGCTGGGCCGCGATCCTGTGGCCCGAGGAATGGGGTGGGCGCGCCGCGACGACCGCGCAGCAGGTCGTGTACACGCAGGTGATGACGAAATACCGCGCTCCGGGCATCTTCAACGCGAACGGCATCGTGCAGATCGGGCCGTCGATCATCACGTGGGGCACCGACGAGCAAAAGGCGCGCTGGCTGCCCGCCATCCTGGACGCGAGCGAGCACTGGTGCCAGGGCTTCTCCGAGCCGCAGGCCGGTTCCGACCTCGCGAACCTCCGCACAACGGCGATCAGGTCGGACGACGGATCGCACTACGTCGTCAACGGGCAGAAGACGTGGATCAGCTCCGCCCAGATCGCCAAGTGGGGACTGTTCCTCATGCGCACCGACCCGACCGCGATCGCGCGCGGCGTGAAGCACGAAGGCATCACCACGTTCATCGTCGACATGGAGCTCCCCGGAATCGACGTACACCCGATCCGTGAGATCACCGGCGACTCGTTGTTCTGCGAGGTCTTCTTCACCGATGTGAAGATCCCCGCTTCGGATCGTCTCGGCGACGAGGGCAACGGCTGGCTCGTGTCGATGGGCGCGCTGGGCAAGGAGCGCGTCGGCAGCGCCGGGCAGGCGATCTCGATGGCCCAGGACCTCCGCGCCCTGTTGCAGACCGCACGGGCCGAGAACCCCGACGCGTTGCGTGACCCCGCGATCCGAGAGCGCGTCGCGAAGCTGCACATCCAGATCGAGGCGACCCGCCTCCTGATCGCGCGGGCGCTGTCGAAGGTCCTGAAGGGCGAGAAGGGCTGGCCCGAGGTCCCGCTCGCGAAGCTGCAATGGGGATACATCTCGTTGTGGCTCGCGGAGCTCGCCCTCGACGTGCTCGGACCGACCGGCACGCTGCTCAAAGGCGCGCCCGGCGCGATCGACGGCGGCATGTGGGCCCGGAACTACGTGTGGCAGCGCTACACGACGATCGGCGCGGGCCCGACCGAGGTGCAGAAGAACATCATCGCCGACCGCGCGCTCAAGCTCGAGCGGTAGTCGGTCGGCTGACCCGAGGTACCGTCCCTCAACGCGCGGGAGTGACTGGCGGCAGCTGCGAGAGACAGCGAGGGTCGGCGCCGCGGAGCCATACGAATCCGGCTTGTGATCGGTCGTAACGCAGCTTCACGGGTCGTGGCGTGCCCCGCGAACCGTGGAGAAGTACCCGAACGAATCGGATGCCGACGAACACCACGAGCGCGAGCACCAGCGCGCGAACCCCTGG
>DATCCI010000061.1:0-3846 GCA_036511415.1 Acidimicrobiia bacterium | reverse complement strand
AAGTCGGGTGCCTTCGCCGCCCGCCAGGATCACGGCCTTCATGAAGCCACCTCGCTTCCGACCAGTCGGGCGGTCCTTCCTTCCCGCAACGCGGCGCGCGCTGCGGGTACGTACTTCGCCGCGGCGAAGTAGCCGAGCACGATCCCGCCGATCGCGAACCCCCATCCCATCACGTTGAACGGCATCCGCACCGACTCCGCGGCGTCGGCGATGAGGAACATCGGAAGCGCGAACATGAGCGCGAGCGTTCCGGCCTTGCCGGCCCACACGACGTCGATGCGGCGCGCGCCGGCCATCGCGAGCGCGACCGTTGCGATCGCGATGAGGACCTCGCGGGCGAGAACGATCCAGAGCACGACGTCGACGCCGGTCGACAGTCCCTCGTGCAGGAGCGCGACCGCGGCCGCGACCAGCAGCACACGATCCGCGGTGGGGTCGAGGATCTTGCCCAGCTCGCTGCCCTGGTCGAAGTGGCGCGCGATCCAGCCGTCGACCCAGTCGGTCGCACCCAGAACGGCGAGCAGCACCGCGGCTCCGCGCCGGGCCGGATGGTCCTCCCACAGCATCCACAAGAACACGGGCACGCACAGCAGCCGAGCCGCCGATATGAGATTCGGAATCGTCAGAACCCGTGACCGAGCGGCACCCATCGCTCTCAAGAGTACGGTCTACCGACCGGCCGATGGGCTACAAGCCGGCACTGCCACCCTCCGCACGCGGATCGGAACCGCTCCGGTAGCCCGGCCGGGTGCACTCGATCGCGTGGGCGATGCCCGGACCGTGCCGGTAGCCGCGGACGACCTCGATCTCGTGCCCGCGGCCGCGCAGGTCGGCGACCCAAGCCGGATCGAAATGATCCTCCATCGTGACGCGCCCGCTCTCCGGATCGATGGTGAACCGCGGTGCGCTGATCGCGCGCTGCGGGTCGTCGCCGTCGACGATCATGCGGACCATGAGCTGCGTGTGGGTCTGCGCCTGGCCGTGACCACCCTCGGTGCCGAACACGAGCCACGGACGGTCGTCGCGCATCGCCATCGCGGGGATGAGCGTGTGCAACGGCATCTTGCTCGGCCCGATCCCGTTCGGGTGCGCGTCGTCGAGGACGAACGCCGACCCGCGGTTGTGCAGGTTCAGTCCCCACTCCCCCACCCGCAGCCCCGAACCCGCGCCGGAGAAATTCGACTGGATGAGGCTTACGAGCATGCCGTCGCGGTCGGCCGCGCACATGTAGATCGTGCCGCCGTCGGGCTCGTCGTGAGCCACGGCCACACGGGCGCGCCGCGGATCGATGGCGGCGCGCCGCGAGGCGACCCAGTCGTCGCGCAGGAGCCGTTCGGGCGCGATAGTCATCGCGTCCGGATCGCCGAGGTACTTCCGCCGATCGGCCAGCGCGAGCTTCACCGCCTCGATCAGGAGATGCTCCCGATCCGGGCCGTCGGGCCCCAGTTCGAGACCGTCGACGATCCTCAGCGCCTCGAGCGCGGTGAGTCCCTGCGTCGGCGGCGGCATCTCGAGGATCTCGACGTCGCGAACGCGCGCGCGGAGCGGCTGCACCCACGCGCCGCGATGCGCGGCGATGTCGCCGGCGGTCATGCAACCGCCGGCGCGCTGGAGGCGCTCGGCGATCGCCGCTCCGATCGCGCCGTGGTAGTAGGCATCGGGACCTTCGTCGGCGAGTGCGCGGATCGTCCGGGCAAGCTCGGGTTGACGGATCCAATCGCCGGGCGCGACATCGCCGTACGCGTCGTGAAAGTCCGAGAGTCCGAGGTGGTCGTACAGCATCGCGCTCCTGGCGAAGAACCATGCACCGCGTTTCGTGAGTGGGAAGCCTTCCTCCGCGTAGCGCAACGCGCGCTGCGCCAGCGCTCCGAACGATCGCGTCGCGAACTTCTCGATGAGCGTGAACCACGCCTCGACCGCTCCGGGAACGGTCACCGGGTGCGCGCCGAACACGGGCATCTCCGACTCGCCCGATCGCGCCCGTACGAACGCTGCGGTCGCGGCGGCCGGCGAACGGCCTACGCCCTGGTACGCGTGCTGCTCGCCGTCCCACACCATCGCCAAGAGATCGCCACCGAAGCCGCACATGTACGGCGTCACCACACCGAGGACGAAATTCGCCGCGAACGCGGCGTCGATCGCGTTGCCGCCCTCGGCCAGCATCGCGGCACCGGCGGAGGTTGCTAGGTAGTGCGGCGTGCAGACCACGCCGTCGGGGTACGCCCGCGCCTCCTGCAGCCACACGCTCACGGCGCCAGACGTTACTCACGGGCGGTTGCCGGCGACGAGTGGCCCGCGCGCTCGAAGCCGCCGGGCGAGGCACCGGGCGGTGGTCGGTAGTGTCGCCGCATGGAGTTCAATCTTGCCGACCTGTTCGAGGCGGTGGCCGACGCGGTACCCGATCGCACCGCGGTGATCGCCGGCGATCACCGCCTCACCTACCGGGAGCTCGACGAGCGCGCGAACCGCGTGGCCCACTATCTGCGCGACGTCGGCGTCCGACCGGGTCAACACGTCGGCATCTACTCCTTCAACCGCGCCGAGTGGGTCGAGTCGATGCTCGGTTGTTTCAAAGCCCGCACGGTGCCGATCAACGTGAACTACCGCTACGTCGTCGAGGAGCTCCGCTACCTCTTCGACAACGCCGATCTCGTCGCACTGATCTTCGAAGCCGAGTTCGGTCCCCATGTCGCATCGGTTCTCCCTGCGGTCCCGAAGATGCGTCATCTCGTTCAGCTCGACGACGCCACGGGTACTGTCACCGCGGGACTCGACGCGGTCGACTATGAGCACGCGCTCGCCGCCTCGGTGCCGAACCGCGACGGGTTGCTCCCTCGCTCACCCGACGACCTCTACGTCCTCTACACCGGAGGCACGACGGGCATGCCGAAGGGCGTGATGTGGCGCGCGGAAGACATCTTCTTCGCCGCGCTGGGCGGCGGGAATTATGGGGGCCCGGGAATCGCGCAACCCGCCGACATCGCCGACAATCTGAGCGCGACCCCGGGTGTCAGCTTCGCGCTCGCCCCACTCATGCACGGCAACGCGCAGTGGTCGACCTTCGTTGCGTTGTTCGGCGGCAACTCGGTGACGCTCAATGCGAGCCGGAGCTTCGACGCCGACGAGATCTGGGATCTGGTCGAGCGGGAGGGCGTGAACGTGATCTCGCTGGTCGGCGACGCGATGGCGCGCCCGCTGGTCGACGCGCTCGCTCAGCGCAATGCTCCGCCCTCGTTGTTCGCGCTCGTCTCCGGCGGTGCGATCCTTTCCCCGGCGATCAAGCAGGAGCTCAACGAGCGCGCGCCCAACGTCGCGATCATCGACGCCTTCGGCGCCTCGGAGACCGGCGCGAACGGAGCGGTCGACGTCACCGACAAGGGCCCGCGTTTCCGCATGAACGAATGGACCACGGTGATCACCGAGCAGGGTGACATCGCGCCGGTCGGCGAGGTCGGCCTCCTCGCCCGCCGCGGCCACGTACCCGTCGGCTACTACAAGGACGAGGCGAAGACCGCGGCAACGTTCACGGAGATGCGCGGAGTCCGCTGGGCGATCCCGGGCGACCGCGCATTCATCGAGGACGACGGTTCGATAACCGTGCTCGGGCGTGGTTCACAGTGCATCAACACCGGCGGCGAGAAGGTCTTCCCCGAAGAGGTCGAGGCCGTGTTGAAGAGTCACCCCGACGTGTTCGACGCCATCGTCGTCGGCGTACCCGACGAACGCTGGGGTGAGAGCGTCGCGGCGGTCGTCGCGCCGCGCGCCGGTCGCACCGTGACCCTCGAACCGCTCGTCGAGCATTGCCGCGCCGCGCTCGCCGGTTACAAGCTCCCGCGTCGGATCGTC
>DATCCI010000060.1:0-3149 GCA_036511415.1 Acidimicrobiia bacterium | reverse complement strand
CCAACAGCTCGGACGTGATGACCTTGGTGACCCTGCACTTTTCGACGAGTCCGCGCAGCAACTGGGAGAGGATCACGCCGGAGTTACCACGCGCGCCCATGAGCGAGCCTTGCGCGATGGCCTGGCAGACCTTGGCCATGGGCGGGTTCGCCCCGAGGGGTTCGAGCGCGGCGACCACGGATTCGATGGTGAGGGTCATGTTGGTCCCGGTGTCGCCGTCGGGCACCGGATAGACGTTCAGCCGGTTGATGACCTCCTTGTGAGCGCGCAAGAGCTCGGCGAAGGTTCCAATGGCGGCCCGCAGGTCTTTAGCGGACAGCGTCGTGGGAGAGGGCATCGTTAGCGATGCTACAATGGACCTTCGGTTTCTACCGGCGACTGCATTGTGCGCAGGCCGGAATAAGGAGAATGTTCACATGGCATCAGTCTGCGAAATCTGCGGCAAGAAGCCGTCCTTCGGCATGAACGTCTCGCACTCGCACCGTCGCACCAAGCGTCGTTGGAACCCGAACATCCAGCGCGTGCGCGCACTGGTCGGCGGAACCCCCACTCGAGTGAACGTCTGCACTGGCTGTCTTCGTTCGGGCAAGATCACCAAACCCGCGCGACGCACGCCCGCTTCGTAGCTCTCCAGCCCTAGAGCTGGTGTTGCCAACCGCGCCGGACGAACTCCTCTGCGTTGTAGGTACGCTCGGACTTTGACGCCACGACGTGGCCAATGGTGATCGGGTCGAGAAGCCCGCGGTCGTGAAAGATCAGTCGTAGGCGGGCCGCGTCGTCGGTCGCGATGAGCAACTCGTAGTCCTCGCCGCCGCTGATCGCCTCCTCGGGTGTCGCGCCCGCCGCCACCGGCACGTGATCCAGCGCGAAGCCGACGCCCGACGCGTCGGCCAAACGGTGCAGGTCAATACCGAGTCCGTCGCTCAGGTCCATCATCGCGTGCACGCCCGCACTCCTCGCGGCGATCCCTTCGCTGAGACGCGGCCAGGGACGCCGGTGCGCGACCACGAGTTCGTCCTCCAAGGGCGCGCCGGCCCGACGACGGCGCAGCCCCGCGGCGGAACGTCCGAGCGGTCCCGTGACGAGCAACTCGTCACCGGCCTTGGCGCCACTGCGCAGCACCGCCCCGCGACCCGGGCACTCGCCAAAGACAGTGACGGCGACCGACACGTCGCGCGACCTCGTGAGGTCACCCCCGACGATCGGGCAGTTGGTCATCGCGGCGGCGTCGGCGATACCGCGGTGCAGCTCTTCGAGATCGGTGCCGGGCGGTGAACCGACCGCGACGACGGCGCCGCGCGGACGGCCCCCCATCGCCGCCAGGTCCGAGACGGCCGACGCCACGGCCTTGAAGCCCAAATCCTCCAGGGGAAACAGATCGGCCTCCAAATGAACACCCAGTACCGCCACGTCAGTGCTGATCAGGGCCTCGCCCACGAAGGGCGCCAACACCGCGGCGTCGTCGCCGACGTGGACCTCGCCCTCAGGAATTATCCGCCGACCCACGATGGCGGCGATACGCTGCAGTACGTCGTCCTCGTGCCTGACGAGTTCCCCGAGGGGAACGGGTGGGTCGTTAGTCACGGGCGTGACGCTGGATGGCCAGTTCTGCGTCGCGACGGTGCGGCGAGGGAACCGAGGAAGGATTCGACGTGACGTACCCCACCAAGAACAAGCATCTCATCGACTGGGTTGATGAAGTCGCGCAACTCACTACCCCCGATCGTATCCACTGGTGCGACGGATCGGCCGAAGAGTACGACGCACTGTGTCAGTTGCTCGTCGACAACGCGACGTTTACGAAACTTTCCGACGCGAAACGTCCGAACAGTTACTACGCCGCCTCGGACCCCGGGGACGTCGCGCGCGTGGAGGACCGCACCTTCATCTGTTCGGAGCGAGAGATCGACGCCGGTCCGACCAACAACTGGCGCGAACCGAGCGAGATGCGCGCCACCCTGAAGGAGCTGTTCGCCGGATCGATGAAGGGCCGCACGATGTACGTCGTCCCCTTCTCCATGGGTCCGCTCGGCTCGAACATCTCACACATCGGCGTGGAGATCACCGACTCGGCCTACGTGGCGGTGTCGATGCGGATCATGACGCGCATGGGCGCCGGCGCGCTGGAAGTGCTCGGCGAGAACGGCACGTTCGTGCCGTGCCTGCACTCGGTGGGCATGCCCCTCGCCGAAGGCGAGGCCGACGTGCCCTGGCCGTGTGACCGGGACAACAAGTACATCGTCCAGTTCCCCGAGACCCACGAGATCATCTCCTACGGTTCGGGCTACGGCGGCAACGCGCTGCTCGGAAAGAAGTGCTTCGCGCTGCGCATCGCCTCGGTGCTGGCGCGCGACGCGGGCTGGCTCGCCGAACACATGCTGATACTCAAGTTGACGAGTCCGGCCGGCGAGTCGCGCTACGTCACGGGCGCGTTCCCGAGCGCGTGCGGCAAGACGAACCTCGCGATGCTGGTGCCGACGCTGCCGGGATGGAAGGTCGAGACGATCGGCGACGACATCTGCTGGATGAAGCCGGGACCGGACGGGCGTCTCTACGCGATCAATCCCGAAGCCGGCTTCTTCGGCGTCGCGCCGGGCACCAACATGGTGACCAATCCCAACGCGATGTACACCGTTGAGGCGAACACGATCTTCACCAACACCGCGCGCACGAGTGACGGCGACGTCTGGTGGGAGGGCATGGGTGAACCGCCCGACGACCTCACCGACTGGAAGGGACAGCCCTGGAACAAGGAGCTCGGCACGCCCGCCGCGCACCCCAACTCGCGCTTCACCGCCCCCGCCGCCCAGGACCCCGCGATCGCGCCCGAGTGGGAGGACCCCGCCGGCGTGCCGATCGACGCGATCCTGTTGGGTGGTCGTCGCGCCAGCGTGATTCCCCTGGTCTTCCAGTCACGTAGCTGGGACCACGGCGTCTTCCTCGGCGCCATCATGTCCTCAGAGACCACCGCCGCCGCCACGGGCGTCGTCGGGAACCTCCGTCGGGACCCGTTCGCCATGCTGCCGTTCTGCGGGTACAACATGGCCGACTACTTCAACCACTGGCTCGGATTCTCGGACCGCTTCGACGAGTCGACGCTGCCCAAGATCTTCTACGTGAACTGGTTTCGCAAGGGCACCGACGGACGG